>JAPLKR010000076.1 GCA_026387965.1 Fusobacteriota bacterium
AATGCTTTCAAAATCCATCTCTGCCGAGTTGACTTGAGCGTGCCAATTGGCGTCTTCACTCTCTACTTGCATAAGCTTTGAACTCAGCTCTCTTTTAAATGCTTCCACATTTAAAAGTGCTTCATCACTCTCACTTTTCAGTCGCTCTTCAAATAGTTTATAGAGTGTTGTATCAAAAATTTGACCTAAAATGACAGATTTTTCGGTACTTGTCGCTTGAATAAATTCATTAAATGAATTTTGTGCGAGCATCATAATTTTTCTAAATTGCTTATAGTTTAACTGAATAATTTCCTGAGTTATCGCCATTTCAATCTCTGCAAGCTTCGTAATCTGTGTGCCTTCATAGATGAGTTCCGCTTTTTCACCGCGGGGTATGGATTTTCCTGAAGTATTGATAAAAGTGTAGCTGGGAAATCTCTTGATGCAGTAGCTTTTTTTCCCAACCATGAATTCAAATTCTACAAAACTCTCCTTTTTTTCTTCTTCCCTTAAATGATCGCACACAAGAGAACTTCGTTTTTCACCATCACCAGAGTTTGCCTCCCCATAAAGGGCATAGGTAATCCCATCAAAAATAGAAGTCTTACCCGCTCCTGTGGGTCCTGAAATAAGAAAAAGCCCCTCACGACTTAGAAGTGAAAAATCAATCTCAATGCGTGTTGCATAGGGGCCAACCCCCTTCATAATCAATCTTATTGGTCTCATCGTTCCCCCACCCTTTCAGCAACACTTTCAAGATAGTGCGTTTCCGCTTCTTCTAGCTCTATTCCCACACTTGCGCTGAAATGTTGAAAAAGTTCCACTACGGAGAGCTTAGCTATCTCACTGCTTTGAACCTCTCTCTCCGATAATGCCACACTTACAATGTCCATCCCAAGTTCTAATACATTCTCATACTTACTTCTCAGACGATTCATTGCATCTAGCTCATACTGCGTTAATGTCACTTTAAGATAACTTTGTGGTGAAATTGCACTATTTAAAATCTCTGAAACACTCCCCCTTACCTCAATCATCGGCCTATGTTCAACAATTTCAACCTCTTTTACGTTAATGTCGCTCCCAATCTCAACAACTGTTAACACTTTTTTTTGACTCTTCTCTGAAAAGGAGTATTTTATCGGACTACCACAGTAGCGACACCCCTCTCGCTTCACTTGACGCGCACCATGCAGATGTCCAAGTGCAACATAATCAAAAGGGGCAAATATATCCACACTGACATACTCTTTTCCACCAACCGAGAGTGCCTTAACCGACTCTTCTCGCTCGAGTGTATCTCCCACACCAATAACAAACCCATGAAAGAGTGCCACACTTTTTTTATGCTTATCGAGGAGTGGGTAAGCACTCTCAACGATAAATTTCATCGTCTCATTATAGTCTGAAAGCGTTTCTTCTCGCGCTTCTAAAAGCGATTTATACATTTCACGAATGGTTACTGGCTCCACAAAAGGAAAAAAGAAAAACTGTACCCCCTCAATCTCTATCATATTCACCAGCTCTCGATACTCTCCAATAATATAAAAGCCTTGACGCGCCAAGAGATTTCGTGAAAAATCCAATCTCACTGCGCTATCATGATTGCCTGCAATAGCGACCACTTTTCTTTTAAGCTCCACGCAAAGCGTATAAATGACATCGTCAAAAAGTGTTGTAGCCTCTTCAGAGGGCACACTTCTATCATATATATCCCCTGCTATCACGATGACATCAATTTGCTCTACTTTCACACACTCATACATTTGCGAAAAGAATGCCCTCTGATCCTCAATAAGAGAGTGCCCATTGAGTTTTTTCCCTATATGTAAATCAGCTAAATGCAGTAGTTTCATATCCGACTCCTTACAAAAATTTGCCACGGGTAGCTTTGCAACACACGGTTAAATAGTATTGTTAGATTCATAATTAAAAATTTATCGAGCCTGATTTATCTGCTGTAATTGCGGTTAAATCACTTTTACGGATTTTTTTCAGGCTCAAAATATTTCTTCTTAATGCTTATTTTTTCAAAAAAAGCTCACCGAGTGGCGAGCTTTTTTCTATTTCTTTGAAATTCTATTAAAGATAAAAAAGCCTATAATAATCAGTATCGCTCCCATATACGTCAGTACAACACTTGTGCTATGTAAAATGGCAACACCTTTAAAAAAATTAAAAAAACCCGCTAGCACAAGTAGAATAACTCCGATAATCAATACACCGTTTTTCTTATTCAAATTGCCCCCTAATTTCTATTATCATAATATTGAAATGTTTCGATGGTATTATCCTCACCCTCACTATGATGCTTAGAAATAAGCTCTGCGAGTTCTAAGTCCCACTGCTTTACTTTAAGATATCCAAGATAGGAATGCTTACTTATCTCTTTTCGAGAAATTTTAAATTTGGAATAGAGCGCTCTATCTATGAGTGTTAGTGAGGAAGATTTCCCGCAATCATGAAGTAGCGAAAGTCGCAGTAGCAGTTTTGAAGGGGTCTTGACTTCCAAGATAATTTCTTTCACTATCCGAATAGAGTGGTTTTGATCATACTCTGAAAGCGAAAGAAAAATCTCCCTCTCCCAGGTCTCTTTTAAGATAGATAACGCAAGCTCTCTATCTTCTTTGGATACCTTGATAAAAATCGCTCGCCATGCTTGAGTCAAACGGTAGAACATTATCTCTCCACAGCTAATTGAATTAATTTATCTAAAAGTTCGCTGTAACCAATTCCCACAGCTTCAAACAATTTTGGGTACATACTGATGTTGGTAAATCCTGGAAAAGTATTCACCTCGTTGAAAACCAAGCGAGTTGGGGTTAAAAAGAAATCCACACGTGAAAGTCCACTGCACCCAAGTATTTGATACACTTTTTTAGCAACACTTCGAACCCTCTCTCTTTGCTCCGATATGAGATTTGCAGGAATCTCAATTTTTGCACTGTCATTTTCGTATTTAGACTCATATGAGTAGAAGTCAGCCGTAACCACCTCCCCCACCTCTGAGGCCTCAATTTCGCGGTTTCCAAGTATCCCACACTCAACTTCTCGCCCCACAATGCACTCTTCTAAAAGGACTGTTTTATCAAATTTAAACGCCTCTTCAATGGCAGGAATTAAATCCTCAATATTTTTTACTTTGCTCACACCATAAGATGACCCTTCACAAGAGGGTTTTACGAAAATTGGAAGTCCTAATTTTGCAACCACTTTTGCAACATCGACACTCTCTCCTCGTTTCAAAAGTTCGAATTTTGCAATATCTATCCCTTGAATAGCTACCAACTGCTTGGCAAGCTCTTTATTCATAGCTAGTGCCGAAGCTACTGTATCACACCCTACATATTTGATGTTTAACGTCTCAAAATACCCTTGAATTTTTCCATCTTCACCGAAAGCGCCATGAAGTATCGGAATTGCCACATCAATAAAAATTTTAGCTCCTGTTACAGGGTGCTCAAAACATGCTTTGCTCTCAATGGTTCCAAATGAAATTTTCTCGAAATTCCCTTTATATATTCTATCTGAAAGCAAGTCATCTCGAGAAACCAAACTAAAATCACCATTTTTTTCTATCTTGACCAAATATATGGTATACTTATCCTTTGAAAGGGCTTGAAAGATATTTCTTGTTGAAAGTATAGAAATAGCATGCTCGCTGCTTTTTCCACCAAAAAAAAGTGCTATATGTTTTTTATTCATTATGACCTCACTTAAATCATTTTCTTCAATTATAACAAATTTTCAACCATTTTGAAATAATAACCTATTAATTTCTTCAATATTGAAATAATTTTACACCTCAAAGTCACTTTGTGAATATGCTATGAATTTCAAGTAAATATAATTAAATTTAAATTTCACAATATAACCACACACATATAGTAAACTGTATTTATAGAAGCCAATGCGAATAATCGATTTATATAAATTTTCATTTTTTCTCCTTTTAAAAAGAGGTTTTCCCCAACCTCTTTTTTATTTTGTCAAAAATTATTCAATGGATATAAAAAAGGCCTACAGATTACTCTGTAGGCCTTTTGATAATTTTTAGTCCCAAGCTGGCTCGATAAGTCCGATGCTGCCTTTTTTAGTTTTGTATACTACATTTAGCTCTTCAGATTCCATGTTCATAAAAGCATAGAATGATTTTTTAAGAAGGTTCATTTGTAGAATTGCCTCTTCGACGCTCATTGGTTTTTGCTCAATCAGTCTGTATTTTGTCACAGCGGCTGCTTTGTCCACTACTTCGTGCGTAATTGCTGATTCAAATACTACTTCTTTTGCAGGTTTTTGATGGTGGCTTCTGTTTTTTAATCTCTCTTTGTACTTCTTTACCTGTGCTTCTAAAATCTCAACAACTTCATCAATGGCAGTGTAAAGATTTTTGTCTACAGCATGAGCCTTTAAAGTAGTTCCATTTGCAAGAACGATAGCGTCTGCAATATGTCTGTCCCCTTCACTTTTTGTGTGCTCTACTGAAAGATTAAGTTTTATTTCAATGATACTATCGAAATATTTAGTAAGTTTTTCTGCTTTCTTTGCCGCATATGACTTAATCGCTTCTGTAACCTCTAAATGAATTCCGGATACAATAATATTCATTTTCATCACCTTCCTTATCTCTGTACTTTTGTAGTGGTACGTTTAGTATAACCTACTTTTGATTTTTCGTCAATTTATTATTTACAACTTTATACTGAGTATCTGTAAGTGCTGCGAGCTCGACACTATGCGTAACCACAAGCACACTTTGATTCTTTTTTCGAACAAGATTCGAAAAAAGAGCATGTATTTTTTCACTCGTTTCAACATCTAAATTTCCAGTGGGCTCATCCGCAAGTATTAGAGCTGGCCTATTAATTAAAGCTCTCGCAATAGCAACGCGTTGCTTCTCTCCTCCAGAAAGATTTTCAACTTTATAATCTTTTCTCTCCATAAGTTCAATTTCAGTTAGAAGTTCCGACGCATACTCACGTGCCTCTTTTGAAATTTTTCCCTCTTTTAAAAATGCCGGCATAACAATATTTTCATATACAGTTAACTCTTTTAGCAGATAGTGAAATTGAAAAACAAAACCAATCTCTTGATTTCTAAAGCGATTTTTTTCTTTTTCTGACAAGGTCTGAATCTCTCTGCCCTTAAAAATATACTTTCCACTATCAAATCCATCTAAAATTCCCAATATATTCAAAAGTGTGGTTTTACCACTTCCGGATTTTCCAATAATAGCTGCAAATTCTCCCTGTTTTAATGAAAAATCGAGTGACTGCAATATTTCTACTCTATTTTTTCCTTTTCCATATCCCTTACATACCCTTTGAAGCTCTATGATATTATTCATGTTTCAGCGCCTCCACAACTTTTAATTTTGAAGCTTTGTATGCTGGAAGAATCGTAAACACAATAATAATCACAAATGTTTCAATAGTAGTCATAATAAAATCTTTAAACGTTAATTTGACAGGAAGTTTTACAAGATAGTAAGCTTTAGTCAAAAATGGCAGCGAATAGTGTTTTAAGATAAAAAGTATCGCAAGAGAGAGAAGGGTTCCAATAATAAGTCCGATAATTCCAAGTATAATCCCCTCTAACATAAAAATTTTCAATACTTTACTTTGATCAAACCCGTAAGCTCTGAGTATTCCGATATCACGTGTTTTCTCTTTGACAATGGTATTTAGTACAACTGCCACCACAAATCCCGATACCAGTAATATCAGTGACATCACGAGTATCATAACGGTTCTTTCAAGCGAAAGTGCATAGAGAAGATTATAGTTGAGTTGCCCCCATGTTTGGGTCAAAAGTCCCGTTTTTTTAGCAATGATTGAGGCAATTTTGCTCGCTTCATAGGGATTTATAAGTTGAACATTGATGGCTGTCGCCACATCTCCAGACTGCGATATAATTTGCATCGTTTGAAGCGGCAAAATAATAGCGCGTGAATCATAGTCAAAGTATCCAGAATAAAACACCCCTGAAACGGTTAAATATAGTGATTGATCGGATGGGGATATTACCTTTACTACCGATCCAATTTGTGCTCCAATATTTTGCGCTAACTGCTTTCCGATAATGACAGAACCCATTGTTGGAAATGTCGCACTCCCCGAAACCGTAATATTTGATAGATTGAACGCAGTACTTGACCCACTCATGGGAATACCTTCCATCATAACACCAGTGACAAAATTACCTTGTAGCCCTTGATATTGAAGTATCCCTTGCGACTCATAAGTGGGGGTTGCTGACTTCACACCTGAAATTTGAGCAATTTTTCTGGCCACTTGCGTATAATTATCAATAGCCATAACACCATTATAGGCTTTGACATGAGGCATCATCGAAAGCATACTATTAATCATCGAATCATCAAGTCCACTTGAAATAGCGAGTGACACTGTCATTACGACACAAGCAATGATCACGCTTAATATAGCGATAAAACTCTGTCTTTTTCTTCCAAAAATATGCTTAAATGCTATAAACAGTAGTAACTTCATATGTTATTCCTCAATTTTTGATATTTTTAATTCTATTGTATTGATGTGCTCGCTCCCTTGATACAAATCATAATTAATGAAAAATGTCCTTTCATTGTAATAGATAACATGCGTTTTAGCATCCATAAATGAAGTGATTTCAGCCGTTTGGTACTTCATAGGCTTCTTGATCCCCTTTTCAAAGATAACACCACACTGCACAGAACCTTTTTTGCACAGAATGACTCCTTCTTTCGACACATTAATCTCTGTGGAAATATTTTCCTCTAAGTAAAAAATTCGCAATTTTTCTCTGCTATGTTCAAAACTGCCTTCTAAAGTTTTTTCATATTTTTCAGAGTGCATATCGCTCATCTTAATTTCTAGTTTCACTTAGGCTCCTTCACTATTTTCTTTTTTATTATAAAGAAATTTGATTTAATTTGCAAATTCTTAAAACTTTGTAGCTGCTTTTCAAGTTTAAATGCCTCTGTAACTGTGTGAATACAAAATACTCTTGTGCCAATTCTTCTATTTCAAAAAAATAAAAGAAGAGGTTCGCCTCTCCTTAAAAATCAATTTCTAAATTATAAAACTTCTCATCCGCGCTCAGTATATAGGTCACACTGTTCATTGAAATTGTTCCCGTTTTACTATTTTGAAGATTTTTAAATATCTGTTGCGCCTGTCTCATAGAGTTTGGACTTTGAGTTGCTAATATAACGTAATTTGCCATGGTATTAAATTCCACAATGCTTGCCTTAAGTTGATCTGGGGTCATCTTGCTACTATCTAAAATTACCATAAGTATTTCATGCCCTACTAAGTAGAGCTGAATATTGCTATTTTGAGCAAGGGTATAATTACTGTTTTTTCCTGGAATTGTAACCAATTGATAACTTGTCGGAGCAACGCCATTATAAGCTGAAATAAACTCTGATGGAGTAAATGCAAATGTGATTAATGTCATAAGCAAAAATAATCCACTGACTAAACCTATCTTTTTCATTTTATTCACCCCCATCCTCTATTCGTTGTAGCGCTTGATTTAAGTCAAAAATAAGTTCTGCAGCCTCTTCATGCCCAATAGAAAGACGAATAAGCCCCACAGGGAATTGAAAATTTGTATGATCTCTCTGCGTTTTTCCAAAATTAAGTGCCATAACCAAACTCTCAAAACCGCCCCAGCTCACACCAATTTGAAATATCTTCAAACTATTGATGAATATCTTAATTTTTTCAAACTCTTCTGTAACAAGTTCAAATGAAAAAAGCCCAGAATAACCTTTAAAATACTTATCCACAAGCTTTTTTTCTTCACCCTCATAGTGACCAATAAAGTTAACTTTCTTAACGAGCTTGTGACTGCCAAGAAACTCTGCAACTTGAATCACATTCTTTTCATGTCGCTTCATTCGTAGTGGCAGCGTTCGAAGACTTCTTAGTAGCAGCGCACTCTCAACTTGAGAAAACCGTGCGCCAAATTGCATGTACCCATCTTTAAAAATTTTACCTATTATTTCCCTGCTTCCAGCTACAACACCACCTACAATATCGCTATGCCCACCTAAATACTTACTTGCAGAATGAATGGTTAAATCCACACCCCAGTCAAGCGGTTTCAAAAAAAGTGGTGTTGCCCAGCTATTATCGATTACCGTTAATATACCACGGCTTTTGGCAATTTGAACTAATTTTTCAATATCAAGAACTTTAAATATAAAAGTCCCTGGTGATTCAAAATATATCATCTTTGTGTTTGCTTGAATCATAAACTCTACACTACACATATCACTATCCAAACAAAAACTTGACTCTACACCAAATTTTGATAAAAATTTTACCAATGTTTGAGCCGGTCCATAGACATTGTTAACAAAAAGCACATGGGAGCCCATTTCAAGGAGTGCCATAAATGTCGCGCTAATTGCACCCATCCCAGAACTAAAACACTTAGCACTTTCAGCATGTTCTAAATCTGCCAATTTTTTTTCTAATATTAGCGTTGAGGGGTTTTGCCCACGCGCATAAATAAATTTTTCATTTTCTGATTCAAACGCGTCAATAATATCTTCAAATTTTTCATAAACGAATAGCGAGTTTTGAAAAATAGGTGGTACCACTGCACCAAAATACTTGCTTGGATCTTCATGCGAGTGATGTATAATTTGATTTTCTTCTAAAAACATAAAACCCTTTCCGTAGAGATATTCTGGCGCACCTGAGAGGAATTGAACCTCTGGCCAACGGTTTAGGAAACCGTTGCTCTATCCCCTGAGCTACAGGTGCAAATTACTCCTCGTCCTCTTCGATAAATTCATCCTCAGCAATAACTTCTTCATCTTCTTCTTCTTCTTCTTCCTCATCGACAAACTCCTCTTCATCCCAAAGGTTGGTAGTATCTATTTCCATTTTATCTTCTGATTCATAAAGACTTATCACTGTTTCAAAAATTTCATCATCATCAATCATATTGAGTTCGCCTTCTTCATCTTCTGTAAAAACATAAAGCTCTCCATATTCATCTTCAGCGACAATATAGTTTTCCCCTTGATCTTCAATCTCTCCAACCGCAATAAAATCTTCCAACTCACCATCAATTTCAACTGTGAATTCTTCACTAACTTCTAACATAAATACCTCCCCATTATTCTATTTGTGATATTTTCCATTATTAAGAATATCGTACCCTCGATAGAGCTGTTCTAAAAAAAGTACGCGAAATATTTGGTGTGAAAAGGTCATGTCAGAAAAACTCAGTCGCAAATCTGCACGATGCTTAAGTTCCTCTGAGACACCATACGACCCCCCTATCACAAAAGTTAAAGCCCTTTCACTTATAAAATTTTTATGCTCACCCAGAACATTTGAAAATGATTCTGATGTCATTTTTTTCCCCAAAACATCAAGTAAAATTACACAACTATTCTGGCTAATTTTTGAAAGAATTAAATCGCTCTCTTTTTGAATGGCCATCCCTCGCAGTTCATCTCCGCCGCAATCTTTTAATTCTATAATCTCAAGTTCGATATAACGCTTTAACCGCTTATCATATTCCTTAATGAGAGTATGAAGTGCCGCTTCTTTTAATTTCCCTACACAGATAAGTTTACACTTCATTTTGATCTCTTTTCAGAATATAAAAAAAGTTCTTTTTCTTTTTTTTCATATGTAAGTTTAAAACTATTATAAATTATAGACGATAATTTTTCCACTACTTTTTCATTTTTTTCCCCTAAAATTTTATTTGCCATAAATAGTGCTGAAATATAATCTCCACTTCCCCTTGGAATAAAATCGAAATGAAACTTTTCACTGTACGATTCAAAGCACTCGGTTTTAGAAATATAAAGAATCCCAATTTTTTCTAAATTTTCTACACTGGTGACCAAAATACCTTGAAGTGAGTATTTTTCTAAGAGTTTTCTACATCCATTTTTTATCTCTGCTACACTATTTAACGTCTCTCCTGTTAAATATTCTAGCTCAAATACATTGGGCATAATGAAGTCTGCAAGTGGAAGAAGTCGCTCCTTAATGCCTTGGGCAATCTCGCTGCTCACATAGAGCCCCTTATCACTATCTCCCATTACTGGGTCTAAAAAATATTCGATTTTTTCTTCTAATTTTAATTTTTTAACCACTTTTTCTATAATATTTATTGTTTCTACCTTGCCTAAATATCCCGATAATATCGCGTCATGATGAGATAATACGCCAATCTTATCAAGCATATTAATTTGAGCCTCTAAAACCTCTTCACTTATCCACTCCCCGAAAAAATTTCCATATCCAGGGTGATTTGAAAAATTTACTGTATGAATGGCCGTTAAAGCTACTTCATACTCTTGAGCTGAAAACATTGTAACATTGTGACCTACTGATCCGTAGCTTACATGCGAATTAAACGATAGTGCTCTCATTTTACTTCCTTTTAAAATATTTTTCAAGTTCAGAGCTTGAAACCGTAATAACGATTGGCCGGCCATGTGGACAAGTAAAATCACCGAGTACATAAAGTCTCGAAATAAGCGATTCCATTATTTCAATGGGTAATTCTTGACCGGCTTTTATTGCAGCTTTACATGCCATGCTAATGACAAGTTCTTCTCTCAAATCTTTGATATTTTCAAGCTTTAGTTGCTCTAATATTCCTTGAAAAACATCATATAACCTCTCTCGTGTGGTAAAATCGGGAATGGTATGAAGTTCAATTTGAGTATCTGAAATAACATCATATGAAAATCCTAGTTTTTCTATTATAACACACTGTTTCAAAATTTCAACAATATCAGTGGGCAGTAGCGAGATCTTATAGGGTATTAACAACTGCTTTCTTGAAACTTCTCTTGTCTGAAGTCGTTTTTTATATGTTTCATAGATTAAGCGCTCATCCACAACATGTTGATCAAAAATTTTTAAGTCTACTCCTTCTTGAACTAAAATATACATCTGGCTAAGCTGCCCTAAAACCTTTACATTTTTAGGAAGGGAGCTAGATACCCCTTTTCGAAATCCAGAATTATCATATCCAATATCACTGCGCTCTTTTAATGTCCCTAATGATGAAAATGAAGCTGGATGCGTTCTATTTTCACTTATCTGAGCAGAAGCGCTATTTTCATATGTTTCGACTCGCGAAAGAGAGGAATTTTCTCGATTTTCTCCAGAAAATTTTTCGAAATTTTCAAGAGGAACGGCTATTTTTTTCACCTCTTGAGCTATATTAAATGTAGGGAGTGCCACACTATCTTTCACCTGTGTTCCAAACTGTCGCAGTTCTAGTGTAATGCTATCTTTTATGGCAAAAAATAGGCGTTGTGACTCTCGAAACCTCACCACTTTTTTTGAAGGATGAACATTAATAGCCACTTCTGAGGGGGGCGTTTCTACAAAAAGTATCACAAAGGGAAATTTTCCTTTCATCAAATAAGTATAATAACCCTCAACGATCGCCTCTTCAAGCATATTGGCTTTTACAACCCTTTTATTTACAAACGTATAAAGGGCGTCTTTTCGCCCTCTCGTTAAGGTTAAATTACCAAGATATCCATACTTAAAAGGAATCAAGGACTTATATATATCCATTCCAAAAATTTCAATAATAGTCGATTTTAGTCCATTACCCGTCGTCTTTACAACACTCTTCCCCTCGATTGTAAGAAAAATTTTATTATCATAGTTTGATAATGCTATCTTTAAGACACACTCTTTAATGGTGTTGTACTCAGTAGCGCTACTTTTTAAGAATTTCAGCCGGGCTGGCGTATTAAAAAAAAGAGTTGCAACTTCTATTTCTGTTCCAATATTTCGAACACTGGTCTTAATACCCACCACTTTACCACCAATGATTGAAAGTTCATTTCCAACACTATCTCCCTCTATTCTAGAAGAGAGAGTCATTTTAGATACTGCCGCTATACTCGCTAGTGCTTCTCCTCTAAAACCAAAAGTACAAATATTAAAGACATCTTCTTTTGTAGCAATTTTACTTGTGGCGTGTCTTTCTACACTCAGTAGCAAATCAGAACGATCCATACCCACACCATCATCAGAAATACGAATATATTTGCCACCTTGCTTGACATCTATTCTTATTGATTTCGCTTGTGCATCCAAAGCATTTTCAACGAGTTCTTTAACCAGAGAGGCTGGACTGTCAACGACTTCTCCTGCAGCGATCATATTTGAAACATTATCATCAAGTAAATGAATCTTTCCCATGACCTCTCCTTTCAATTCAAGTATTTATATTATCATTTAACCATATAACAGAGCTTTTTTCAACACTTTTTTATAAATGTTGAAACTTTATTCTTAATTGTTTTGTGAAAATCACTTTTGGCTTTGTTTCATCTTCTCCGTCATCTCTCTACGCTCTTCAATAAGATGATTTCCTAAATAGGCTAAATTCCACTCTCTATTGCTATCTGTTAGAATACAAAAGAGGGGCCTTTTAAGAGATTTAGGAAATAATTTAAGCAGTGCATTTATATCTTTCTCTTTATATTCCACAAACATACAAACTGTCACTCCAACGCCCTCAAAATTCTGTTCATTTTCTTCAATAATTTGAGCAATGACTTTTGTTAGAGATTTCGTTGAAAGTAAAATAACACAGTCATAACTCTTGCTCAGTACACTATGTAGAACCTGACTCTCTTCTGTTGTATATCCATCTATTAATAATTTTAGCATATTAACTCCCTTGTGAAATATTGATTATATTTTGCTCGGATTTCATTTGTGACTCTCTTACTTAAAAAAAGCAAAGAGAAGCTTTCACTTCTCTTTAGTCTCTACTTATTTTGAAAGTTTTGTCAAAATATCTTCTAACTTTGCTTTTTCAGATTCGTAGTGAGCGAGTTTTTCTTTTTCTTTTTCAACAACCTCAGGGTTTGCCTTACTAACAAAGCTAGGATTATTTACTTTTTTTGATACGGCATCTATTTCTTTTTGCATCTTCTCAATCTCTCTTACTAACCTTTCGCGCTCTTTATCAAAATCTACAAGTCCAGAAAGTGGCAGATAAAATTCTAAACCTGATGCCACTGCAAAGGCAGAGTCTTCTTCAATTCCCGCTTTCCCATCTTGAACACTTAACAACTCAAGATTGGTCAGCTTAATGATATCTGCTTCATATTTTGTAAGTATCGCAGTCTTTGAAGAGTTCGCAACAATGTATGCAGAGATTTTCTTGCCTGGTTGTACTTGATACTCGGTTCTAATATTTCTTATCGCACGAATAGCCTCTTGAAGCAGTGTAATTTCAGATATAGCCACTTCACTGATATAGTTTTCATCACATTTTGGATATGACTCCAACATGACAGTTTCAATCGTTAAATTAAGTGTTTTGAATATTTTCTCTGTAATAAATGGCATCAATGGGTGCAAAAGTTTTAAACTTTCACTGAATACATAGTGCATGACAGACTTAATTCTATCCTTAGTAGCTCCATTTACTTCACCGCTATAAAGCGCTACTTTTGAAAGCTCTAAATACCAATCACAGAAATCCTTCCAAATAAAGTCATAAATCCCCTTAGCCACATCGTTTAAATAGAATTTATCCATATTTTCAGACGCTTCACGACTTACCTGATGAAGTCTGGAAATAATCCACTGATCAATTTTTCCCAGTTTATTAAAATTTTGTGGAGAATATTGCAGTGTCAGACCTTGAGTATTCATTGAAACCAGTTTTGACGCGTTCCAAAGCTTATTGGCAAAATTTGCACCCATCTCAATCATTTTTTCAGAATAAAATGTATCGCTTCCGAGAGATGTATTAAATAGGAAACTGAAACGGATAGCATCTGCTCCGTATTTTTCAATCAGATCTAATGGTTCGGGAGAGTTTCCGAGAGATTTACTCATCTTTCTTCCTTGCTCATCTCTGACAATTCCGTGAAGCAACACATTTGAAAATGGAATCTCATCCATTGCATATAATCCCGCCATAATCATACGCGCGACCCAGAAAAAGAGTATATCCGCTCCTGTAACCAAGGTTCTGGTCGGATAAAAACGTTTTAAATCTTTTGCATCCTCATTTGGCCACCCCATTGTAGCAAAGGGCCAGAGCCACGATGAAAACCATGTATCTAAAACATCTTCATCTTGTCTAAACATTGACGCACCACATTTTATACATATAGTTGGACTGTTTTTTGAAACATGCATTTCACCACATTTCTCACAGTAATGAGCAGGTATTCTATGCCCCCACCAAATCTGTCTTGAAATGCACCAGTCACGAATATTATCTAACCAATGGTAATATACCTTCTCCCAACGTTCAGGAAAAAGAGTAATATCGCCATTTTTCACTACCGCTAATGCGTCTTTTGCAAGTGGCGCCATTTTTACAAACCATTGTGTACTTACCCTTGACTCTATCACCGTATCACAACGATAACAGCAACCAATCGCGTTTTTCAAATGTTTTTCACTAACAAGTTGTCCTAACTCTGTCAACTTCGCCAAAACATTTTTACGCGCTTCAAAACGCTCTTGCCCACAAAACTCTCCACCAATCTCGTTCACTTTCGCATCTTCAGTAAAGATATTGATAAATGCCAAATTATGTTTTTTTCCAAGTGTGAAATCATTTGGATCATGACTCGGGGTAACCTTTAAAGCGCCTGTTCCAAAATCCCGTTCAACATACTCATCTGCAATAATAGGAACTTCGCGATTTATCATAGGAACTAACGCCATTTTTCCTATTAAATGCTGATATCTCACATCTAAAGGATGTACTGCAATAGCGCTATCACCAAGGATTGTCTCTGGACGTGTAGTTGCAATGGTAATTGTTTCAGAACTGTCTTTAATTTTATATGCCACTGTCCAAATATTTGATTCTTTATCGATATGGTTCACTTCATCATCTGCGAGTGCCGTCATATCATGTGGGCACCAATTTACCATATACTCACCACGGTATACTAAACCATCGTTAAATAGTTTAACAAAAATTTCATTTACTGCATTCGTGAAATGCTCATCCATGGTGAAACTCTCTCTTGACCAGTCACATGAAGCCCCTAATTTTCGAAGTTGCTCAGTGATAATTCCGCCATATTTTTCCTTCCACTGCCAAGTTTTCTCAATAAAAGCCTTTCTTCCGAGTTCCTCTTTTGAAATACCTTGCTCAAGTAGCATTCTTTCCACTTTGTTTTGTGTCGCAATCCCTGCGTGATCGCTCCCTGGCATCCAAAGTGTATTAAATCCTTGCATTCTTTTAAAACGAATCAAAGTGTCTTGAATGGTATTATTCAAGACGTGTCCCATATGAAGTACCCCCGTTACATTTGGGGGAGGAATAACGATGGTATAGCTCTCTTTACTCTCATCTTCTGTTGCTTTAAAATATCCCTTGCTTTCCCACTCTTTATAAATATCCGCTTCAAAGCTAGATGGATTATAGCTTCCTTCTAATGACATTTAAACCTCCAAAATCGTTATAATTTTAATTCCATTGGAATATAAATTATTCCATTTAACTCTTGAACACTATTCAATGATATAAACCCAAATTTTTTATATACTTCATTGGCATAAATAGATGAATTTAACGTTAGTTTTAAACATTGACGAGATTTACACCTCTCAACAATAAAACTCATCAGTTTTTTCCCGATCCCCACATTATGGTACTCTTCTTTAACAAAAAAAAGTGATATATGCGAGTGTTCTTTAAGTGCAATAATCCCAACTAAATTTCCCTCTTGAAAAAAGCCAAATAACTCAAGCTCATTCGTTTCATGTTTTTTCTTTAACATTTCATAAGAAACAAGTTGTTTAAAAGTTTCAACTCCCTCATCAGTAAGGGTTGGTGCTTGAAATTTAATAAAGCACCCCCAGCAAAGTAAGCTTGCTGCATTAATTTCTTCTAAACTATTCAACTCTTTTATCATGTATCGCTCCTAATTCTACTGAACCGACTGCTTCACTCTCTTTTTCAAGCACCTCTGTAATACTCTCCCCAACGAATTCTAAAATAGCTTCGCCTCCTGTTTTTTTCAAACTAGAGTGGAAGAAAACATCTTCATTATCAAATAGTATTCGTGTTCTAATCTCTTTCATTTGTCTAAATTTCTCATTCCCCGATAACTTGTCGCATTTTGTAAATACAATTTTAAAAGAAATTTTATAGTGTGCGCACCATTTCAGTATCATCATATCCTCTTCACTGGGAATACGACGAATATCAAGCAGTACAAAAATCACTTTATAGCGTTCATCCATAAGATAACGCTCCATACTTTTTCCCCACTCTTTTTTCATCTCTTTAGGGACTTTTGCATAACCGTATCCGGGAAGATCTACAAAATAAAACTGTTTATTTATTTCAAAGAAATTCACAAGTTGAGTTCTACCTGGTGTCTTACTAGTCTTACACAGTTTGTTATGATTGGTTATAGCATTGATTAAACTGGATTTTCCGACATTTGAACGGCCCACAAAAGCGAAATCAATTGTGTGTTCAATAGGATATTGATCCGGCCTAGCCGCCGATAGGACGTAACTGGCAATATTAATTTTCATTTTACCTACTTTCAATTCTAAAGATGAAGTGAGGTTGTATCGCCCCCTCTTTGAATACTTTTCACCTATTTTACTCTATTATACCACGAAAACAGCTTAATCTAAAGAAAAAAGCGTTAGATTGCTCTAACGCTTTGAAAGTTTCATAAACATTTACACATTTAAGTGAGGAAACACAATTTTAGCCACATCATCATATGTTTTTACATAGTGTATGGTTAAATCTTTTGTAACTTCTTTTGGAAGTTTTTTCGCATCACTTCTGTTCTCATCAGGCAATATGACTGTTCTACATCCAGCACGGTGAGCACCAATTACTTTTTCCAATATCCCCCCTACAGGAAGAACATCCCCAGAGATAGTAATCTCTCCAGTCATAGCAAGGTCAAAAGGTACAGGGTGCTTCCCGAGCACAGAAATAAATGTCGTCGTAATGGCAATTCCAGCTGAAGGACCATCTTTTGGAACAGCTCCCTCAGGAAAATGCAAATGAACATCCTCTTTTTCGTAGAAATCTTCAGGTATTTTGTACTCCGCAGCCTTAGAACGCACATAGCTATAAGCTACTTGTGCAGACTCCTTCATAACATCTCCTAGTTTTCCAGTAAGGCTTGTTTTTCCTTTTCCAGCCATCTTAACACCTTGAACTTCCATAACCATTCCACCAACCGAAGTCCAAGCAAGACCATTTACTTCACCAATTTTTAAAATATTTTTTCTCTTAGCTTCAGGCTTATATTTTATATCCCCAAGGTAATGTTTCAAATTGGTCTTTGTAATGTGTACTTTTTTAATATTTTTTTCCAAAACCTCTTTAGCAATTTTTCTACATACTTTGCTGAGTTGTCGCTGTAAAAGGCGTACCCCAGCTTCGCGCGTATAACCATTGATGATTTCATAGATAGCATCTTTAGAAAAGGTTACACTATACTCTTTCGAAGCAAGACCGTTTTCAGTTACTGCTCTCTCAACTAAATATCTTTCAGCAATATGAAATTTTTCAATTTCAGTATAACTGTTAAGCTCAATGATCTCCATCCTGTCACGCAGAGGTCCAGGAATATCCCACATATCATTTGCCGTTGCTATAAAGAAAACATTTGAAAGATCAAATGGCATATCAATATAATGATCTCCAAAAGTATTATTTTGTTGCGGATCTAATACTTCAAGCAGTGCAGATGTTGGATCTCCTTTAAAATCAGAAGTGAGTTTATCCACTTCATCAAGTAAAAAGACAGGATTATTCACCCCAGCATTTTTTATTTCTTTCATGATTCTTAACAATACGCTCCTTAACCTCTTTAAGACCATAATGTTCGTCTTCTAACACTTTCATCGCATAAGTGATATCAAGCATATCTTTTGTCTTTTTACTCCAAGGAAGCTCAATAATTGTCTCAATATAACTTCTTGAAACAGATGTTTCTGCTGAATAAGCCGGCATTTTTTCAAGTTTTAAAAGCTCTTTTTCAACTTTTATTTTTACTTCTTTTGGAAGCTTTGCTTTTTCTATCAGTTGACGAAGCTCATCCACTTCATCTTCCATGCTTTCCCCATCACCAAGCTCATCTTTAATGGCTTTCATCTTCTCACGAAGATAATACCCTTTTTGAAGGTTGTTTATTTGGTCTTTGACTTTATTATCAATCTTCTTTTCAAGACCGACAATCTCAATCTCTTTTTTGATAAGCTCTAAAATTTGGTACCCAAAGTCATTAATAGATGTAACTTCTAGTAATTTTTGCTTTTTTTCACTTGTTACCATGATATTTGAAGCGAGTAGATTAAACACTTTTTCTATATCATCGATACTTCTAAGATTTAATATCAATTCCGGCGAAACATTATTAGTCAGTTTGATGTATTTTTCAAAATTTTCCAACACCTGCCGTTTCAACGCTTCAGTCTCTTCACCTTCTTGTTTCGACACTTCAAGCACTTCATATTCAGTCTCATATAGCTTATTTCCAGCATTCACTTCAATTAGCTTTACACGATTAATAATTTCCACTAACACCTTAATGGTTCCATCTGGCATTTTTACCGTTTGTAAAACTCTTGCAGAAACCCCAACCACATTTAAATCTTTTAGTGCATCTGGCGCTTCTTGAAGCTTTTCTTTTTGCATAAATAATAAAAACTCACTAGAATCAGCAATAATTTTTTCTAATGTTTCCACACTTTTTTTTCTTCCGACAAAAATTGGGGTAATGACACCTGGAAATACCACCAAATCTCTAATTGGAATAAACAAAGCTCTCTTCATCCCTTATCTCCTCTTATTTCCTCAGTATTTGTATCTTCTCTTTGTCTGTTACACCATTTTCATCAATAATGATTTCTTTAATATCCTCTTCTGAAGGAATATTGAACATTAAATCTAGCATGATATCTTCAATAACTGAGCGAAGTCCTCTTGCTCCAGTATTTCTTTTTTTGGAAATTTTGGCGATCTCTATTAAACTCTCTTGTGTAAACTTAAGTTTTACTCCTTCAAATTCAATTAATTTTTGATACTGTTTAATAATAGAATTTTTGGGTTCCATTAGTATACGCACCAAGGCCTCTTCATCAAGCTCAGAAAGAACACTAAGAATTGGAAGTCTTCCAATGAGCTCTGGTATAATGCCAAAATGCACCAAATCTTCAGGAAGAACCTTTTGAAGCACATGACTGTTTACATGTTGCTTGCTCTCAATTTTAGCACCAAATCCCATATTTTTGTTAGCTGTTCTTTTACTAATAATCTTTTGAAGACCATCAAAGGCTCCACCAACAATAAACAAAATATTTTTAGTGTTAATTTGCACAAACTCTTGCATTGGATGCTTTCTGCCACCTTGTGGAGGAATGTTTGCAACTGTTCCTTCTACAATTTTTAATAACGCTTGTTGAACACCTTCTCCAGATACGTCTCGCGTAATGGAGGTGTTTTCTGATTTTCTTGATATTTTATCGATTTCATCAATATAAATGATTCCCATTTCAGCACGTTTGGTATCCATATCTGCTGCATGGTAAAGTCTTACAAGAACATTTTCAACATCCTCACCAACATACCCCGCCTCAGTGAGCGTCGTTGCGTCTGCAATAGCAAACGGTACATTCAATATCTTGGCTAGGGTCTCAGCCATAAGCGTTTTCCCTGTTCCCGTCGGCCCAATCAAGAGAATATTGCTTTTTTGCAACTCAACATCAGAATCTTTCTCCAAATTGAGCGAATTGATGCGCTTATAATGATTATACACTGCTACTGCTAGTTGCTTTTTTGTTTGATCTTGACCAATCACATAATCATCTAAATGTTTTTTGATCTCTTGTGGTTTGAGGAGCGTAATCTCTTGATGCTCGCCCTCTTCTTCATCAAAGCCATCTTCGTCGAGTATCATCTCATAACACGCTTCTATGCACTCATTACAAATATATGTATTATTGCCTGCTATTAAACGCTCGACTTCCGACTCTTCTTTTCCACAAAATGAACATCGTGCTGTTGTGCTCACGAGCCCTCCCATATTCTTTTCAAAAATTATATCTTTTGAACAATTTTATCTACAAGACCATACTCTAATGCATCTTGCGCTGACATGAAATAATCTCTTTCCATATCATTTTTTAGTCTATCTATTTCAACATTTGTATTCTCAGCCATAATTTCTGTTAGAACCTCTTTGATTCTTAAGATCTCATTGGTATGAAGTAGAATATCTGTTGCTTGTCCTTGGACACCACCTAGCGGTTGGTGAATCATGATTCTAGAATTTGGAAGTGAAAAGCGTTTGCCTTTTGCTCCCCCCGCTAAAAGAAATGCACCCATACTGGCCGCCTGCCCAACACAAATCGTTGAAACATCTGGTTTGATATATTGCATTGTATCATAAATCGCAAGCCCTGAGGTTACGACTCCACCAGGGCTATTGATATATATAATAATGTCTTTTTCAGGGTCTTGTGCTTCTAGAAACAGTAATTGAGCAATCACAGAATTCGCTACCATGTCGTTAATCTCAGATCCTAAAAAAATAATTCTATCTTTTAAAAGTCTTGAGTAGATATCATAGCTTCTTTCGCCTTGAGCTGTCTGTTCTATCACTACTGGTACGTACATAATTACCCCTTAATAACTGTATTTGCTATCAAACACTCAACTGCTTTTCTTGCTTTTCTCTCATATACAAGGTTTTGTAAGAAAGCTTCATAATTTCCAGCAGATTTTAGTTGAGTTTCAAATTGCTCTCTTGTCATTTTGTAAGCCTTAATGATTTTTTCAATTTCGCCTTCCATGTCTACTTCATCAACTTGAATATTTTCAAGTTCCGCAATTTCAGAAAGTAAAATATCTAATTTTAATTGAACTTCTGCATTTGGAGCAAGTTGTTTAAACATATCTTCCTTACTTGACTTAGTCATAGAAAGGTAACTATCGATATTCATTCCTTGCATTTGAAGCTGCTGTTCAAATTGACGAATATTTCTTTCCACTTCTTTTTGAACCAATGACTGTGGAATATGAACTTCAGAAGTTTTTAGCACCTCTTGAATAATTTTTTCCTCAATCTCTTTTTCAATTTTATTCGCTTCACGTGTTGTTAATTCTTCGTGTTTTTTAGTCTTCATGTCTGCGAGATTTTCAAATCCTTGCGCTACAGCAAATTCATCACAAATTTCCACAGTTTTTTGTTTTTTTACTGCATGAAGATTAATTTTGAACATTGAAGGCTTTCCAGCTAAAGCTACTGAGTGATACTCTGCAGGAAATATAACATTAACATCAAACTCTTCCCCTGCTTTTCTGCCAACGATTTGCTCTTCAAATTTATCAATAAATGAATGACTTCCAAGTTTCAACTCATACTTTTCAGCTCTTCCACCTTCAAATGGAACACCGTCTACAAATCCTTCAAAATCAAGCATCACTGTATCGCCAAGTTCTGCAGCCGCTTCTACAACTTCTAATTCAACTTTAGCTTTTGCTAGTCTTTCAATTTCCCCATCTACAGTATCTGAAGTTACATTGACAATTCCTTTTTCAACTTCAAGCCCTTTATATTGACCAACTTTTGCTTTTGGTAAAATTTCCACTTTAAATTCAAATTTCCCGGTTTCTAAATTCATATCAGAAAGACCTGGCTGGCTCACTACATGAAGATTTTCTTTTTCTAAAATTTCACCATAGTAATTTTTTACTATATCATCTATTAAATCTTCCGTGATTTGCCCAGCATACTGTTTTTCAATTTTATCGATTGGTGCTTTACCTTTTCTAAATCCTGGAATATCTGCTTTTGCTGCAACTTTTTTCACTGCTTCTGTTCTAAATTTTTTCAAATCTTCAACTGCCACCTCTAAATTAATTACTGCTAATGTTGCATTTTCCATCGTAACATTGTAGTTCACTTGTAAATCCTCCTAAATATCTTTAATTTTAA
>JAPLKR010000043.1 GCA_026387965.1 Fusobacteriota bacterium
AAATGAAAAAAAGTACATCGCAGTATAGGGCTTCGTGTTGCAGAGGGGGCTGTTACTAATACACTAGAGGAAGCAATACACTTTTTTGGGCGTATTGAGTCGCAATTTCCCATTATTGCAATGCCCGATTTTAGCGTAGGAGCTTAGGATACAATTGAAATATATTTGCTCGAAGAGGTATTTCGTATAAAGCTTGATATTCCTCATATCTTAGAAGAGTTTATCATGGGTCAAATTGTGATATTTGATGAAAAAGCAGATGATTATTCGAATGTGATTTTTTTTGGATGCCATGTAGATAGTGATGGACTTATTAATACAGTCAATGACAATTTAGCCAGCTATTTTCACTCTCTTAGAGAGATGTCGACAGAGTTTGAGAGAATTGGAAGGATGTACATCAAAGTATTTGAGGTGAAATGCGGCTTCTTCCATTTAATTTTTTTTCTAACGCCTTCGGGAGAGATTGTAACGCTAAAAGTGAATATTCATCCACTAAATGGAGGACTAGAGTTCCTTTATTATGCTCACGATATGTATTTGTTTCAAATATGGGCCAATATGATTGTTAACGAGGCGCATCACGCAGAGCATGAACGCAAATACTATGTGGTGGCACGTGGGAAGAAAATGCTGCTACCACTACAAAAACACTCATGAAGAGTTAATGTCATGGCTCTCAGAAATTGTCGGTCATGAAATATATCCTGAAGTGGTTGTAAGTGCAATGGGAAATGAGTATTATATTGTTCGAATAGAGAGTCGCGAGAGACTTTAAGAAGTCATTGGTGCAATTCAAGCAAAACGTAAAATTAAAAATATTTTTTTGTTCTGGCTAAAATCAATAAAATATTTAGATAAAAACACCCTTCGAATAAAACCGAATGGTGTTTTTTTAGTGAAAATATGATATAGTTTATATAGAAATATTACAAGGGGGAGCTGTGCAGAGAGCATTTTCTATTACTAATAATAAAATCATCCTTAATTTTACACTAAAATATTGTTCAAGTGAGATTGAGATACTAGAAAGCGAAGGATTTTTCAAAGTATTTGAGGGATTCTTAAAAAAACTTTCAAAATCAGGCTCATATAGGCTGAAATATTTTGAAGGATTAAGAATATCACAAAATCTTCAAGAGACCCTTACCGATGTATTTAAACTATTACTGGTACTAAGTAGTAGTGAGATATCAAAAATTAAAAGTGAGTATCAAAAAATAGTGAGCAGTCCTGATATGATTATTGGCTTCATCGAGGAGTTCTATAACTATTGGAGACGGCATGAACGCTATGCTGTGATACATGCTTCAAAACAGATGAGCGGTATTCAAAATGTCAATTTTATTGATGAGATGAATAATTTTACTGATTTAATACTAAAGCTTTATAGAACCATAGAAGAGAAAATTAATGGACAAACACATCACATCTACCGTCAACTTTCAGCGGGTGTGAGTGCTGGGCTTGTAGTTTACCCATTAGAGTGGCGAGCTACACATAAATATGAGTTTTTAAACTCTGTCTTTTTCATTGATACCATTACGATACGCCCACCATTTATCTCTTATCCGCAACAGACCACACGTGATGGCTTTTTCAAAGAGGTAGATGAGCTTGATTTAGGAGAAATATCACTAGATAGCGCTGATTTTTTGTGCTACCCAGCTTGGGTAGGTGATAGTCTTGCTTATGTCTATTTTCATCAAAATCTCATGTCTCACGGAGTGGCTTTGTGCAATCTCTTTGAACTCGCTAAACTTTCAGAGTGTGAGGGAAGAAAACCTGATTTAATTTACATTTTTGGGGCTGAGAGTGATATGGAGGATGAGGCGTGTTATTTTCATGATAAAGAGAGCAATATCTTCGTGGGGGTTGCAAAAAATTGTAAAAAGGTTGACTACTTTGGGTATATGAAGAAGATGCTTCTTACACTGCACAATGTGAAGATGATAGAGCAGGGGAATTTACCAATACATGGTGCTTATGTCAATATTACCCTAAAAAATGGAAAAGAAGCTAATGTTGCTATCGTTGGAGATAGCGGTGCAGGGAAATCAGAGAGTTTAGAGGCTTTTAGAATTCTTTCCGAAGAGTACCTTCAAGGGATTAAAATAATATTTGATGATATGGGAAGTTTTACCATTTCAAACCAGTCAATTGTGGGGTATGGGACAGAGATAGGCGCTTTTGTAAGGCTAGATGACCTTGAAAACTCCTATGCGTACAATCAGATGGATAGAGCGATATTTATGAATCCCGATAAAGTCAACGCAAGGCTTATAATGCCTGTCTCAACATACTCTGAAATTATGCAAGGATATCCGGTAGACATTTTGCTCTATGCCAACAATTATGTGGAGAAATCTACAGTATTAGAATTTTTTGAAAACAAGCAAGAAGCGATAGAGTGTTTCAGAAAAGGGGCACGAAAAGCAAAAGGGACAACAACAGAAACAGGAATTGTAGAGAGTTTTTTTGCTAACCCTTTTGGTCCTTATCAACGACAAAATGAGACTAATTTACTTTTGGACAGATATTTTGATAAATTTTATGAGCTTGATATTCCCGTGGGGCAAATATATACCAAGCTCGCCATTGATGGCAAAGAGCAAAGTGGACCACAAGAGGCCGCTAAGGCACTGTTTGATTGGATAATGAAAAATAAGTAGGGTTTGAATTTTAATTATTTAAATTTGCTTCCACGGTTATACAAGAAACGAACGGATTATATTTTCACACTCGCCTTGTAAGTCACACTTTTTTAAGAGTGTGTAGAAAAGAGTTGAAATAAAATATTTAAGTAAACAGAGCAGTTGAAGTACTAGGGGTAATATATAATTTTAAAGAAGAGCAAGTGATGAGCGTGAGGCTGAAAAATATTATTATGATCTTTATACAGTTTTTTATCTGGAGCGCTTTGTTAATAACTGTGGAGGTATGGTGGTTTCACTAAACAATGGACAGAGAATCAATTTTGCGCTGTATTTTAACTATGGGAATTGCATCACTCTTTATGCCAACGATTGCAGGTATCATTGCAGAACGTTGGATTAACGCGGACAAGCTGCATGGAATTTTTCATATCCTCGGAGGGATATCTTTAATATGGGCTTTTTACTCAAGAAGTCTCCTAGAATTTTTATTGGAATTTTAATTGCAGTGTATTTTTATATGCCAACACTCGAATTAACAAATAGTATTGCGTATTCACTACTTAAAACGAAAATTTTTGATATAGTGAAAAGTTTTCCCCCGCTAAGAGTATTTAGGACGATTGGGTTCATTGCTGCAATATGGAGCGCAGCATTATTTAATTTAGAAGAGTCAACTGGTATGTTTTATCTAGGGGGAATTGCTGAGATTATTCTTGGTGTATATAGCCTTATCTTCCCAAAGTGTTCACACTTTCCAAAAGAGAGTGTATCAAATGAATGCACAGAGAAAATAGGAACACAAGGTATTTTTTATAATTGCTTTATTTTGGATGTGTAAATATTGTGAAAAAAACATTAAACAATACGCATGATTTTTATGAAACATTGTTATGTAAAGTTACATTCATTTAAGTTGATTTTTAATACATACTATGCTAAAATTAATGTATGAAATCAAAAAAACTTGGAGGTAATATCAATGAAAAACTTATTAACAATCATCTCAATCGTAACAGTAGGTAGTTTAATTATGGGTACAACTGCAATGGCAGATGTAACTGTGCAGAACAGTTCGGCATATGCAGTGAATTACAATATTAATGTTAACCCTAATGAAACCGCAACGGTGGCTAATACTAATTATACTGTTTTCACAACAAATGATGGACAAACTCAACAAATGGCTATGGGACTTTACAAAAGTATATTATATAACTCAGGAGCGTTAAATGGTACTTTAGCAGCTGGACAAGCTCTTGTAATCTCAGAAACTGGAATGACAAAATCAAGTAATCCAAAAGCCAACGAGCTTCAACTTACTATGAATGTACCAGGAGATGTAAACGCATTTACAACAGGACTTTATAACTATGGTACACTAAGCGCTGTCCCTGTAACACAAACAAATTCACAGATTCTAATGGTTGCTTCAAGTGGATATAATAAAATCACTTTAACTGGTGGAACTAAGTAGTCAACTCTTTATAACAAAATTGAGAGAGCCTTTAAGGCTCTCTTTTTTTAGCAGATTTTAATCATAGAATTTCACCACATCAAGGTAATCCTTGCTGAGAAAGTCAGAGCCTAGGTGGATGGATGAATACGCTTCTGCATTAGCAGATAATATTTTTTCTAAAAGGTCAGTTTTTGTCCATAAGATTTGATATAATCTAATCATAAAGATGGAGGTGAAAGAGATGAATAGGGCATTCAAGTTTAGACTTAACCCTAATAGATTTCAAGCTCAAATATTTTAAAAAACATTTGGGTGTGTTCGCCTTGTCAACAGCAAAATGCTAAAAGAGAGAAAAACGAATTATGAAATTCTCAAAGAGGATAAAGAAACATTGAAAAAAATGAAATATCCTACTCCAGCTAAGTATAAAACTGAATTTGAGTTTCTAAAAGAAATTGATTGCCTAGCTCTAGCTAATACACAACTTCATCTTGAAAGTGTCTACAAAAACTTTTTAGAGGGAATTTTAAGTTTCCTAAGTTCAAGTCTAAGAAAAAACCTGTGGCCACTTTTACTACAAATAATCAAAAAGCAAATGTAAGAATTGAAAATGTCTATATAAAACTCCCTAAAATAGGGCTTGTCAAAATTATACTACACCGTGAATTGTAACAAGATAGCACCAGAAAATCGGTTGCTATCTCACATACTCCAAGAGGAGAATATGAAGTGTCAATTCTTGTGGAGTATGCAAAAGAAATAATGCAAAAAGAAATCAATACTTCTGTAGGTTTAGATTTTGCACTGGATGGCTTGTATGTCGACAGTAAGAGTGAGAAAACCAGTTACAAGATACATTTCTTATAGGTTGCTAGCTCCCTCACTTAACTGAAAAGCCAATAAAGATATGATCGTTATTATGAGCTTAACAAACGAAAACTAATCGCTAACTGCTATGAATTTTATAATCAAATGTGACAGGAAATATAATAGAGGAAAAACTTACGCATATTATCAACTTTTTCCCCACAAACACACAAAACTTTGATATAATATATATAATTAAAAAAATTAATTTAGGAGAATAAATGTCAACTAAAATTATTGTTGAAGCATCAGCAAGACATATTCATGTGACACAAGAGACTTTAGAAGAGCTTTTTGGGAAAGGGCATACTTTAACAATTAAAAAAGAGCTTTCTCAACCAGGGCAATATGCGTGTGAAGAGAAAATTACAGCCGTTGGGCCACGTGGAAGATTAGAGAAAATCAGCATTTTAGGACCAGTCAGAGCAGCGAATCAATTAGAAGTATCGTTAACAGATGCAAGAGTACTTGGTGTTGAGGGTGTTATCAGAGAGTCTGGAGATATCAAAGGAACGCCTGGAATTCAAATTTTTAATGGTGATAAATGTGTTACACTTTCAGAAGGTGTCATTGTAGCCAAAAGACACGTACATTTAGACCCTGCAACAGCAGCAGAGTACAATGTAAAGGATAAAGAAGTAGTAATGACTAAAATCGATACAGCAGATAGAGCGCTTATATTTGATGATGTTATGATTCGTGTTAGTCCTAGCTTCAAGCCTGCAATGCACGTTGATATTGATGAAGCCAATGCATGTGCATACCAAAATGGGTCTGTTATTTCAAAAATCATTAAAAGATAGCCAATGAAAAAAGCGAACTTTTTAACGTTCGCTTTTTATATTTAATGTCGTTAAACGAGGGTTTACTGTTTCAGTTGAAATAATGCTGTGTAAAATATGAAAAATGATAGGTTGAGTCAGCTATACTTTGTAAGCAGAATGACGAATGCATGAAATTTTCAAGAGTATTAAACATAATAGGATGTAAGTGTTACCGTGTATAGCGAAGCTATTCGTGGCAAAAAATATAACTAAGGAGATATATGATACAAGCGAAAATAAAAGATATTGAACTTAAATTTTACACAAACGAGAAGGTATTCTCACCAACAGAAGTAGATAAAGGTACCATTGCGATGCTAGAGGCTTTAGAACTTACAGCGGAAGATAAAGTACTTGATTTAGGGTGTGGCTACGGAGTAGTTGGAATCTATGTTGCAAAAGTCATTGGAATTGATAAAGTAGTTTTAAGTGACTCTTCAGAAAATTCTGTAAAGCTTTCAAAAGATAATGCAAAACTTAATGGTGTTGAGGGTGTTAAAATAGTGCAAAGTAATGCGTTTAAGTCACTCGATGAGGCTTACTTTACATATATTTTAACTTATCCTCCTTATCATGTGGATTTCAATGTTCCAAAAGAGTTTATTGAAAAAGGGTTTAACCGCCTTAAAATTGGTGGAAAAATGGTGATGGTTACTAAACGAAAAGAGTGGTATAAGAATAGATTAACGGCTATTTTTGGTGGAGTGCAAGTGAAAGAGCTAGAAGGGTATTTTATTTTCACCGCCGAAAAGCGCTTTCCAACCTATGCAAACAAAAAAGGTGACAATAGATAATTTTTTGAATTGACTGAGTCTAAAATTTAAATAGGGTGTTGTAAATAGCTTTTTGCTATTTACAACACCCTATTTTTTAAGCGAACGTAATATGATCTTTTTTACTCATGATACGTATCAGTTTCAATGATAACACGCTTTAAAAATCCAGAGATTAAAAATCCAATTATGGCGATGATGATAGCAATCCCCCCAAAAGCGAAGAAGGCGTTAGCGTAGATTTGATTTGCAACAAAGAGAGATGCCCCTGTTGGAACGTTTGCAAGTCCTGCTAAATGACCAGAAATCATAACTCCGATTGAAGAACCAATTAAAAACCATGCTCCCATCATGATACCAAAAAGCCTTTGAGGTGCGATTTTTGCCACCACAGATACTCCTAAAGCACTTGTGTAAAGTTCACCAATAACAAAAACGGCGATTCCTACAACTGCCCAAAGACTATTTACTTTATGTCCGTGAGAGAGGAATGCCCCTAGTCCGATAATGATAAATCCGATTCCAACAAGTGTAATTCCAAAAGGGAATTTTCTTGAGATATGCAAATCTTTTTTTCCAAGCTTTATAGAGATAGTTGAAATGATAGGTGCAAAAATAATGCAAAATACCGAGTCTAAGTTTGGATACATAATGGGTGAAATTGTAAAATGCCATCCTAGAATATCAAAATTTCGGTTGATACATTGGTTTGCAAATGTTTCGAGTGGCATAAGTAGTTGATAATAGAGCATAAAGAAAATCATTCCTAAAATGATGAAGATAAAAGCCGTAAGAGTACGTTTTCTCTCCGCTGGAGTTGCTGACATCATATCTTTTCCCACGTAAGCTAGTAGTCCAATAACCGAAAGAACAAGAATAGCTATGTAAATTTCAGTGTGACCTGCTGCAATTCCTAGGATATACCCCACAATGATGACTGCAATAATGGTAATAATTTTTTTTCCAAGGTGCGTTTTTTGTCTTCCTGCTTCTGATTCATGCTCAGGTTTAATCAGTTTTTGTCCAACGAGAATGATTATAATGGCTAAAATTCCAAAGAGAAAAGAGAGAAAGAAACACCCTCTAAACCCAAGTGCCATTACCAAAAAGGTTGGGATGAAACCACCAATAAGTCCTCCAATATTAATAAACATGTAAAACAGAGTGAATCCTGCATCAATTCTAGGATCATTTTTTTGATAGCTACGACCAATTAAGTTTGCTGGAGATGTTTTGAAAAGTCCTACCCCAACAGCGATAAATCCCATTGAAACATATAGTATTGATAGATGGTCTGCAGAAGCAATTATAAAAAAACCAATTGTCTCCATAACGAGACCGAGAATGAGAGTATTTTTTATTCCAAGAATTTTATCTTGTAAATATCCCCCCAATGGCATTGTAAGGTAAGTGATTGAACCAAATAGAGCAGATGCAACATAGGCCTCTTTGCTTGGTATATTGTAGAGTGTCATGACTGCAAGCGTTAATGAAAATGCAATAACGTAATACCCTAAACGCTCAAATAATGTTGAAAATGATGACAACCAAAAGACTCCTGGTTGCTTTTGTGAAGAAATTGACATGTGTCCTCCCTAAGATAATATGAATTTATAATAATATGAAATTATTAATATGATGGAATAAAAAGTACGGTAATTAACAGTGTGAATAATGGATAAAACCGAGAATGCGGTTATTAGAAAATTTAGATGAATTTTTGTATTTGATATATAATATTTTTTTGAATTGCTATATTTTCTCAAAATAATTTTATCTGCAAATATCTGAGATTTCCCCGCATGCTAGAGCGGTTTCAAAACAAACCTTGGCAATGTTGTCATTTCGCCCATCTTGGAGACATCTCGAATTTTACAGGGATAGATCTCTCGGCTTCGCTCGAGATGACATATTGAAAAATGTCCAGTTTTGTTTTTGATTTGTTATAGTGTTTGAGTGCTATTTAGTAAATAATAAGTTTTTATAGTGAATTGAAAAAATTGAAAACTTCATTTTCGTTCCCTTTGAAGATGATTTTTTTAGTGGTATTGATTATTTGGTGGGCATACATTTTATCGTAGTATTCTGATAAGAGAATCTCAATCCAAAGTTTGTGATTTTCGATGTTAGAACCAAATGATTGGACGTTACTAGTCGTATTAAAAAGAGCCACAATCTCTTGATAACGCTCCCCACCGAGGCGATTTTTAATTTTTTTGAAACTTGTAAGGATATACTCCTCCCACGCTTTGAGTCCTTCGCTTTCACCAAGCTCTTTAGCGTAGTGTTTTTGAGAAAGAAGAACATACTCTTGGTAGGTAATTTCAATTCGTTCTTTTAAAGGAGCCTCTAAAATAACCAGTTTTCCATTGGAAAAATACTCGAGAAATGCCTTCGGCATATAGGTTCTTCCAATATGTTTTCCCTCATCTTCCATAATGAGATACCTTGCTCCTGCTGCCTTTTTCTTGATGATCTCAGCCGCTAGCATATTTTCAAAATTAATCTGTGTAGGTTGAGGTTCTAGAAAATTCCCAAATGATGACCCTCTATGATGTGCGAGACCTTCTAAATCGATAGAATTTTCAAGTTTATTAAGTAAAATAGTCTTTCCTGAGCCCGTGTTGCCGCCTAGAATATAGAGGGGAATAGTTTGGACGTTTGAATCTAAACTTTCTAACATAAATTGTCTAAAAGTTTTGTAACCGCCTTCAATTCTAGGGATCCATTTTCCTGTAGCTTCATATATCCATTCTTGGGCAATTTTAGAACGAAGTCCACCTCTAAAACAAAATATGACTGTAGTAGGATTATTTTCAATAAATTCGACCCATTTGGAGACACGCTCACTTTTAACCGAACTGCTTACCAGTGAGTAACCAAGAGCAAGTGCCGCTTCTTTGCCCTTTTCTTTATAACAAATACCGACGTTATGTCGTTCTTCGGTGTTCATTAGGGGAAGGTTAACCGTATTTTCAAATGAACCCTCATCAAACTCTATGGGCGCACGTACATCAATAAGAGGGGTGTTTTCTGTAATGATTTTAAAAAAATTAGAAATTAATTTGTGAGGATTTTCAGACATTTATACCACCTTAATCCATTTCTCTTTAGAAAATTCGGGTGTAGTATAGCCAATAGAATCGAGTATTAGGCCTTGAGAGGTGCAAAGAGACTTGAAAGCTTCAACGGAGTCGTTTCTTACTATGGCAAGAAGACCCCCTGATGTTTGGGCATCACAGAGAATAATCTCTTGTTCTTCACTGAATAGCTCGACTTTATGACCGTAATCCCTAAAATTATTACGAGTTCCACCAGGAATGCATCCAAGGGCGATATATTTACGCACATTTTTAAGAAGTGGTATTTTTGCATAATCGATAACCGCATTAATGTGACTGCTTTCGCAAATCTCAAGCAGGTGTCCTAAAAATCCAAACCCTGTGACGTCAGTAAGTGCCGTTACGCCAGGTAGAGCTGAAATTTCTCCGCCTATTTTATTCATGGTACACATGGCATCGACAGCTGCATCGATATCATTACCTTCAATTTTGTCTTGTTTTTGTGCGGTTGTTAAAATGCCGATTCCAAGAGGTTTGGTTAAAAATATCTCACATCCTTCGGTAGCATCACAATTTTTTTTAAGTCTTGAATTTTCGACAATACCTGTCACAGCAAGTCCAAATATTGGCTCCAGGGAGTCAATAGAATGACCACCCGCAAGGGGAATTCCTGCTTCTTCACAGGCAGCACGGCCCCCTTCAATAACTTCTCTACCAACACTTTCAGGAAGAAGTTTGATGGGCCAACCAAATATTGCTATAGCCATTAAAGGCTTTCCACCCATGGCATAGATGTCACTAATCGCATTGGTTGCTGCAATTTTACCAAAAGTAAAAGGATCGTCTACAATGGGCATAAAAAAATCTGTAGTGCTGAGTACACTTGTTCCATTACCAAGATCGAATGCGGCTGCATCATCTTTAGTATTATTTCCAACTAAAAGTTCAGGAAAGTGTACTTGAGGTCTTGCGCTTTTTAAGATCTTTTCCAATTTGTGTGGGGAAAGTTTGCATCCACACCCTGCACCGTGACTATATTGTGTTAGTTTTACATCTGTCATAATTTCTCCTTTAAGTTTTGATTTTTATAATGTGTTATAAATGAAAGAGTGAGGAAAAATAACCATCAATAGTTTTGTAAACTGAAAATGCATTTCCATTTTTCCGAACGCTTTTTTCATAAAATTTTCGGGATTCTGGAAATCACAATTTTCATTATGATGTTTATTGAATCAATATCTTTATGCATAAAGCAAGATTTAAGTCGAGTACAATAATTCAAAATCAGTGTACCAAAATAGAACAGTTTTAAAACAAACCTTGACAATGTTCTCATGCCGTCCAACGCGGAGACATCTCGAATTTTACAGGAATAGATCTCTCGGCTTCGCTCAGGGTGACATATTGCAAAGCATCCAGTTTTGTTTTTTGCTTTGCTATAGTATGATCTAAGATAACTTTTTTGGAGGGAAATATCCATTTGTACAAAGAGTGGCAAAATATATGGATAAATAACCATTATTTGAGAGACGTATTAAAGGGTTTATATATTGAATAAAATGAAAATTCCAACATTATTATATCATATTTTTGCGCATGCTACGACTTATTTATTAAAGTTTTTGTATCATAAATTTTAAAAAAATAGGGGATAATTTCAATATTTATAAAACACTTTCAATGTTGCTTAAATTTTGGTAAAATATAGTGTAAAATATAAAAAAGTGAAAGGTTAGAAAATGTTTGGACAAAATGAAATATTAACAGTATTAGAAATTATGATTAATTTCGTTGCGATCATGTTAATCTACCGTTATTTTGGCAAACTTGCTTTAGTGGTATGGGTCTCTGTGGCTCTAATTATGGCAAACTTGCAAGTGGGGATACTGATTTCAACCTTTGGGATGAGCGCAACTCTTGGAAATGTGGCCTATGCTTCCACTTATCTAGCTACGGATATTTTGAATGAGAACTACGGTCCTAAAGTGGCTCGGAGAGCTGTATTAATAGCCTTTTTCATTCTCATTATCTTTATTTTAACCATGAATTTTTGTTTTATGTTTGATACTAGTAACAATATGGCGCCGTTTAAAGCTGTGTTTACACCACTTTTTAGATATCTTGTAGCGAGTTTGATTGCATATTTTGTATCAGAAAATACGGATATATTGATATATGGATTCTTTAAAAAAAGAAATCCGAGTTTTAAATTGATTTGGTTTAGATGCAATCTTAGTCCTATTTTCTCAGAACTTCTGGATACGACTATTTTTTCACTGATTGCATTTTGGGGTGTATTTTCACTACCTGTGATGATATCGATTAGTTTATCGACGTATCTTATAAAAGTGATCACATCCATGTGTGACACACCGTTAGTGTATTTGGCAAAATATTGGAAATTAAAAGGAAAAATCGATGGCATTGATGCAGAGATACATAGTGATTAATAAGCAAAAAAATATTATCAATGGCGAAAAACGTGAAATGGTTCTTTTAAGAGGTAAACCTTGCAGTTATGGAAAATGCGCATTTTGCGATTATCATTTAGATAATGTTGGGCATACCTTAGAAGAGATTATCCTGTTTAACAGAGACGTTTTATCTCACGTAACTGGGGAATTTGGCGTTTTAGAAGTGATCAATTCTGGATCTATTTTTGAAATTCCAGAGGAGAGCCTGAATGAAATTTTTGAGATTTGTAAAAAGAAGAAAATACATAAAATTTATTTTGAAGCCTTTATAACCTATAAAGAGCAGCTTGAAAAGATTAAAGAAAAATTTTCAGAAATTTCTACTAAGGTGAAATTCAGACTGGGAGTGGAGAGCTTTTCTGAGAATTTTAGAATCAATGTTTTAAGAAAAGGCATTCTGAATACGGATATTTTAGCCTACGCGTCCCAATATGAAAGCGCATGTCTTCTAGTTGGCGTAGAAGGACAAACGCGTGAGATGGTGATAAGTGATATTGAGGAAGCAAAAAAGCATTTTAATAAAATCACTTTGAATGTGTTTTCAGCAAATACTACAGAGATAAAAGAAAATAGAGCGTTAAAAGAGTGGTTTTATGCGTATTCAAAAGAACTTAGAGGTGAAAAACAGATAGAAGTATTTTTAGATAACGATATTTTTTAAGATATATGACGGTATAAATAAAAGAGGTCAATTATGGAGAAAGTCATTATTAACCCAGATAAGGATTTACTTAAAAATATGAGTATTTTCTATCTGGAAATTTCAGAATTAGAGATTCAGAAGTATAGACATAAGCTGATTGTACGTCTAAGTGTCAGCTGCTACAATGGGCTTAAAGAGGTGGAACCTCTCAAAAGCAAATTAGTAGAAAAATTTGGCAAAAAATTGAACATTCAATTTGATATGAGTTATAAAGAGGGCGTTTTTCAGGAAGATAGGATTGAAAATATTTTAGATTATATTATAACAAGTCTTGAAAAAAATTCCTATATCGTAAAGGCTTTTTTAGGTTTGGAAACGTATCGAATTGATAGAACCAACTGTACGGTAGGGATTCAAGTTAAGCACCCTATGGCAAAAGAGCAGCTGGAGCAAAGTAATATCCCAAGAGCTCTCGAAGAAGAGCTCTCTAAAATACTTCACAGAAAGTATAAAATATACTTTTTGTGTGGAGATTTTTCAGATGTAGAAGAGGCTATGGACCTTGAAAGTGAGCGTGTGCTTGCTGCCATTTCTAAAGAAAATGATACCCAATCAGCTAGTGTTCGTGCTGAGAAAAAAGAGGGTGGCGATACTTTTCAACCTTCAAGCGATGGGGATTTTTCAAAATATCAAGGACGTTCGCTTTTTTTTGTCTCTAAAAAAGATTTTGGCGAGATACTCGGAAAGAAAATCGATGAAGAGGCGATGGAGATCGCCACACTGTTTTCTAAAACGCTAGAAGAAGTCGTGGTATTTGAAGGAAAGGTATTTGGAATAGAGTTTAAGACGACGAAAAGTGGAAAAACTTTGATGATTGGAAATATTACCGATGGGCAGTCGGCTGTTTCGATAAAATCTTTTATGGATAAACCATGCGAGCTTAAAAATGGCGCGTATGTTAAAATTAAAGGCAAAAAAAATATCGATACTTTTGAAAAGAATAAAATTACACGCGAGGGTGAGCACTCTGTGTTTGTTCAAGCTATTAATGCTATAGAGGCGCCTGAAAAAATTGAGAGAATGGACAGTTCAGCGGAAAAACGTGTTGAGCTACACCTTCATACTAAAATGTCTGAGCTTGATTCCGTTATTGAAGTCTATGATATTATTGACCGTGCTGCAAAATGGGGACATAAAGGGGTGGCGATTACCGACCATGGCGTTGCATATGGCTTTCCAACAGCATTTAACTATGCAAAGAAAAACTACCCGGATTTCAAGGTTATTCTTGGGATAGAAGCCTATGTGGTAAATGATGACACAACGATGGTCCTCAATGCGCGAAGCACCTATCTTGAGAGTGAGACCTATGTAGTGTTTGATATTGAGACAACAGGGTTTAATCCAATTGAAGAGTATATTATTGAAATTGGTGCCGTTAAAATTAATCGGGGTAAAGTGATTGAACGGTTCAATGAATTTGTAAAGCCAGGTAAGGATATACCACATGAGATCACAAATCTTACGGGGATTACATCAGAAATGGTTGGAAATGCGTTAACGATTGAGTTAGTACTGCCTCAATTTTTAGAATTTGCTTCTGACTGTGTTCTTATTGCGCATAATGCGAATTTTGATATGAGCTTTATTAAAGAAAAGGCAAGTCGCTATCTAAAAAGAGAGGTGTTAAATCCCGTCATCGATACGTTGCAGTGGAGTAGAAATATCAATAAAGAGCTGAGAAAACACAATTTGAAAGCCCTTGCAGCCCACTATAAGGTATCGCTTGAAAATCATCATAGAGCTTCTGATGATGCAGAGGCAACGGGGGAAATTTTTCAAAAGATGCTCAACCAGTTAGCGGTTAAAGATGTTCATAAGCTTGATGAGATTGATAATGCTTTTGAGACCAATATCAGTGCAATGCGTCCCAATCATATGGTGATACTCGTTCAAAATCGTGAGGGGTTGAGAAACCTCTATGAACTTATTTCAAAGTCTCATATTGAGCACTTCCATAGAACGCCAAAAATTCCAAAATCTCTTTTGATGAAGATGCGAAGCGGTCTTATCTTAGGCTCAGCGTGCTCAAGTGGAGAGCTGATTCAGACGTATTTGAAAAACAGGGATATGGAAGAGTTGAAAAGAGTTGCTAAGCAATTTGACTATCTCGAGATACAAGCGGATGGCAATAATAATTATCTTCTTACCAGTAATGCTCTGAGCTCTGTTGAAGAGATTCATGCGATGAATAAGGTAATTGTTGATATTGGGCGAGAGCTTGAAATTCCTGTTGTCGCAACAGGGGATGCCCACTATCTCAACCCAGAGGATAAAATATTTAGAGATATTCTACTTTGGGGTAAAGGAATGAAGGATATTGAGTTTGATGAGAAAATTTATTTTAAAACCACTGAAGAAATGCTTGCGGAGTTTTCATACTTAAGTGAAAAAGATCAGAAATCAGTCGTGATAGAGAATCCTTCAAAAATCTTTGATTTAATTGAAGTGGTTCCCCCTATTCCAAAAGGGTTTTATCCACCAAAAATTGAAGGTGCTGAAGAACAAGTACGTGAGATGACGATCATAAAAGCGAAAGAGATATATGGCGATCCGATCCCAGAGCATATTTTAGTGAGAATCGAAAGAGAGCTTCAAGCTATCATTGGAAATGGATTTTCAGTGCTCTATCTTATTGCGCATAAACTGGTGAAAAAATCACTTGATGCAGGGTATATCGTAGGCTCGCGTGGATCGGTCGGCTCCTCAATTGTAGCATATATGATGAATATTACTGAAGTAAATGCGCTCTATCCACACTATATTTGCAAGTCATGTAAGTATAGTGAATTTTTAGAAGTTGAGGGTAGCGGAGTGGATCTTCCTGCAAAAGAGTGTCCAAAATGCGGGCAACCGCTAAAGCGTGATGGTCACTCTATACCCTTCGAAGTATTTATGGGATTTGATGGGGATAAAGTTCCTGATATTGATTTAAACTTTTCTGGTGAGTATCAAGCAACCATTCACCGCTATACGGAAGAATTGTTTGGTAAAACACATGTATTTAAGGCAGGGACCATTTCAACTTTAGCGGAGCAAAATGCCCTCGGGTATGCGATGAAATACGTTGAAGAGCGTGGACTCAAAAAAACCAATGCGGACTTACTTCAGCTATCTCAGGGGTGTGTCAATGTGCGTAAAACGACCGGTCAGCATCCTGGGGGTATGATAGTTGTGCCCAGTGATCACGAGATATATGAGTTCACACCGGTTCAAAAGCCGGCCAATAAAATGGATTCGGATTCGATTACGACCCATTTTGATTATCATGTTATGGATGAACAGCTTGTAAAGCTGGATATTCTAGGACATGATGATCCTACCACAATTAGAATTTTGCAAAAAGAGCTAAAACGGGTAATGGGAATTGATCTTGCTATTGAAGATATTCCGCTCGGAGATGAAAAGACATTATCCATTTTTCACTCCACAGAGGCACTTGGGGTGACAGAGAAGCAGATAAACTCTCCTGTTGGAACATTTGGAATTCCTGAATTTGGAACACGATTTGTGCGTGAGATGCTGATTGAAACGCGTCCCTCTATATTTGCTGAACTTGTTAGAATTTCCGGACTTTCCCATGGAACGGATGTATGGCTCAATAACGCTCAAAATTATTTTAGACAAGGTGTGGCAAAGCTGAGTGAAGTAATTTCGGTGCGTGATGATATTATGAACTATTTGATTGATCATAAAGTGGATAAGAGTACAGCTTTTCAAATTATGGAGTTTGTGAGAAAAGGGCAACCTTCAAAAAACAAAGAGAAGTGGGAGCAATTTGCAAAGCTTATGCAAGATCATGATGTTCAGCCTTGGTATATTGAGTCGTGTGAGAAGATAAAGTATATGTTTCCAAAAGGTCACGCCGTAGCCTATGTGGTCATGGCGATGAGAATTGCCTACTTCAAGGTACATTATCCACTAATTTTTTATTCTGCCTTTCTAAGCCGAAAAGTAGATGATTTTGACTACGTGGAGATGTTTGGTAAAATTGAAAATATTGGGGTGAATTTTGCAAAGCTTGAAAGTGATATGGGGCGAGGCTTTACCGTGGATAAAGATGGTGTGCAAAAGCCATGCAAACCCGATGTGAAGAACAAGGCAAAAATTGGGATTTTTGAAATTCTTGTGGAGATGCATTATCGAAACATTGAGCTGCTGCCTGCGGATTTGTATTCATCACTTGAGAGAGAGTTTAGAATTGAAGAGGGGAAAATTCGCTGTCCTCTTGTAACGGTAAATGGACTGGGCGAGACCGTTGCTCAAAAGATAGTAGAAGAACGAGAAAAGGGGGCATTTCTTTCAGTAGAAGAGCTCATGCAGCGGGCAAAAATCAACTCAACCGTGGTAGAGCTTCTTAAAAGTAAAGGGGTAATACAAGGACTTCAAGAGTTTAACCAACAGCAGTTGTTTTAAGAACTTGTCTAAATTCTATATTTATCCTCTCTTAGAAGAGAGGGGCGGGTGAGTTGTGTTTATAGGGTTATGAATTTTAAAGTAAAATAGGCTCTTTGCTTTATTGAATGCATAGATACTGGTGTAAAGCTGGTATGACATACCTTGAAAATACAGATTTAATTACAACAACTATCTTTCTAAACATACCTTTCTTTTTCGAAGTGAATAAAAAAAAGCCAGTTAGTGATATGTCACTAATTGGCTTTTACATTTTAGGTTATCTTAAATCAAAGTCATATCCAAGGGAGAAGGTACAGCGTGGATAGTTGATCATGACTTGTGAGCCTCTTGAATCTTGTCCGAACATATTGGAGTTTTCAAATAAAATATTGGCATCAAGCTTGTTATTGAATTTTACCCCACCGCCGACTGCAAAATAGAGTCCGCCGTTATATCCTGGTCCATCCCAATATCCATTGGAATACCCAATTTGCGTTTCAAAGTAAGGTTTTACGTTACTATAAGGGGAGAATGAAAAACGGTAATCAAAATATATCGGCACCATTGCGACCCAATTGGTATAACCTTGATTAGGTGTATTATAGTAATAGTTACTGATTTGAACTGGGGCTTCGTATTTCACACCAAAGCCAATTTGCGTGAATGGATTGAGACCGTATAACATGTTTACGCCATAAACAGGTGAAACGGTACCAGAAATAGGCCATGAGTATGTACCATAGTAACCATTGTAGACATTAACGTACCCAAAGTTAGCGGCAAATCCAATACTTGGAATCACTTGCCAATGACCGGTTGATGCGGTTGGCTTGTAGGCTACTGGAGCCGTTGAAGTGACGTATGTGGTGGTTTCATATATGGGTTGAGGATCTACATAAACGGATGAATATCCTACTTCCACAAAAGAAAATGATAGGCTAGAGATAATCACACTTGCAAGTATAATAAGCAATTTTTTTTTCATATTTCCTCCCAGAAATTATAAAATGAGTTTGATTGATAATATCATTAAAGTATGATTTTTGTGCGAACTTTGTGTGAAGTTAATTTGAAAATGAGGTAAGTAAACGAGGAATTATAACAAGAATAGCGCGCAATGCATAGCAAAACAACCTGTAGCAAATATTTATTTACAAGAAGAACGGAATATGTCCTTCTTTTTTGCTATAATGGGGTATAGCTGAAAATAGAGTGAATAATCTTTAGTTAAGATGCGCTTAAAGTGCTGAAAATATTAGGACTAAAGTGTAGAAAAGACTCTTGAAAACAGTGGAAATATGGTATAATTTATTAAGTTGAAAAAATGATAAAAGGGAGCAAAATATGGAAAAATTAGAAGGCACCACTTTAAATATCGTAAATGAAAATATCGAGCAGTTGAAAAAAATATTCCCCGAAGCCTTCACAGAGGGGAATATTGACTTTGACGCTCTGAAAGAGTCCCTCGGCGAATTTGTGGACGGGAAAAAGGAGCGGTATAGCTTCAACTGGCACGGTAAATCAGACGCTAAACGCCTCGCACAGCTCCCAAGCACGGGAACACTTCGCCCAAAATCGCGCTGAGAGCGTGAACTTTGAGGAGTCACAGAACCTCTACATAGAGGGGGATAATCTTGAGGTGCTGAAACTGCTCCAAAAAAGCTACCACGGCAAGGTTAAGATGATTTATATTGACCCGCCCTATAATACAGGGAAAGATTTTGTCTATCCCGATAAATTTCACGACTCACTGGCAAACTATAAGCAGATTACTGGGCAGGTGGACGGTGATGGCAACCGTGTTAGCACCAACAGTGAGAGCAGTGGGCGTTACCACACCGATTGGCTCAATATGATGTATCCAAGGCTTACGCTCGCTCGTAATCTTCTTCGAGATGATGGGGTTATTTTTATCAGCATTGATGACAATGAGGTGGCGAATTCAAGAAAAATGTGTGATGAGATATTTGAGGAAAGTAATTTTATAGCTAATTTTATTGTTGTGCGATCAGAAGGTGGAGGATTGGCAAAACAAGCAGTTATCGGTCATGATTATTTATTGTGTTATTCTAAGAATAATATAAATTTTATTCCATTAAAAAAACCAAAAGATATCAGAGGTAAAGTTGTTATAATCAATAATGAAGAATATTGGATTGAAGATGACTGGTTAAGAAAAGAATTTGGAAAATATGGAACTTGCCCATACAATGAAATAGAAAAGTATTATGATTTTAATAAAAAAATAACTATAGATAAAGGAATTGAAGAAGGAAAGTATCAATTAATTGAAAAAAATGGTGTAATTCTTGTTGGAAGACTTAGAAAAATTAGCGAAGATGGTTCAAAATTTTATACAATTATGAAACACTTAAATAAGAATGGTGTAAAAGATTTACAAGAATTAGATTTGGAAACGATATTTGATTTTCCAAAGCCAGTTTCTCTTTTATTTTCTATAATTCAAGGAAGCACATTTAGTTCAAGCATAAATGAGGATATTATTTTAGACTTCAATAGCGGTTCAGCCACTACTGCCCATGCCGTCATGCAATTGAACAGTGAAGATGGGGGAAATAGAAAGTTTATCCTCGTGCAACTTCCAGAACCGTGTGATGAGAGTTCTGAGGCTTTTAAAGCTGGGTATAAGAACATTTGCGAGATAGGCAAGGAGAGAATTAGACGGGCAGGGAAGAAGATATTAGAAGAAAGATCTCTCGGCAATGCTCAGGGTGACAAAAAAAGTATTGTCATTTCGACCGAAGCGGAGAAATCTACTCTTTTAAAAGAGGAAATGAAAGATGTCTCGACTACGCTCGACATGACACCTAATGGTGTTGTTCAGGGTGACAATAATAACGACATGACAAAAAAACTTGACATTGGTTTTAAGGTTTTGAAACTAGATAGCAGCAATATCAAAGAGTGGGACCCATTGTGTCATGAGGATTTAGAAAATCAACTGCTTTTTAGCGTAGACAATATTAAACAAGAGCGAACGGCTGAAGATGTTCTTTATGAGATTTTCATCAAGTATGGGCTAGAGTTGACTGTACCGTGGAGAGTAGAGAAAAGTGGAGAGAAGCACTTTTTTGTGGTCGGGGCTGGTAATCTGATTGTCTGCTTGTAAAATACCATTACAAGAGAACTCATTCAACATATCATAGAGTATAGCGTAAGTTCAGGGCTACCCAATCCATCCCTTATCCTCAAAGAGCTAGGGCTGGGGACGGATACCAATAAAACAAACATTTTACAACAATTAAAGCAAGCGAAAATCGAAGATGTAAAGTGCGTGTGATTCGCCCCTTTGTCATTTTGACTGAAGCGAAGCGTAACAGAGAAATCTACTCTTTTAAAACCAAGGGAGCAGATCTCTCGGTAAGCTCGAGATGACAAATGAAAAAAAAATGATAAACAAAAAGTAAAAGGAGTGCCTCATGGAAAATCATTACTATGTCTATATCCTAACCAATTATGCTAAAACAGTATTATATATTGGCATAACAAACAGTATTCAAAGGCGACTATATGAACATAAAAATGATGTACATGAGGGATTTTCTAAAAAATATCAATGTCATTTTTTGTTGTATTGCGAAGAGTGTAGTGATGTAAATTCTGCCATTGCACGTGAAAAACAACTAAAAAAATGGAGCAGAGCCAAAAAAGAGTCACTGATTAATCAAGTCAATCCAAGTTGGGAAGAGTTGAAAATATTTTAAATTCAAAAAGAGTAGATCTCTCCGCGTTGGTCGAGATGACAAACAGAACAAAAGAGTAGATCTCTCCACGTTGCTCAGGGTGACAAGCGGAGCAAAAGAGTAGATCTCTCCACGATGGTCGAGATGACAAAATAAGGGTGAGATGGCAAAGAAAAAAAGTCTGTCATTTCGACTGGAGCGAAGCGTAACGGAGAGATCTACTCATTGTAAGAAAAATTAAAAGAGTAGATCTCTCCACGTTGGTCGAAATGACAAACAGAGCAAAAGAGTAGTTCTCACAGCGTTGCTCAGGGTGACAACATAAGGGCGAGATGACAATGTAAATGTTTGAAGAGGGGTATAACCGTATCATTCAAGAGCCTGATTTTCAAACACTTTTTGAAAATCGGTATAAAAATATGGAAGTCTCCAAGATACACAATGGATATTTTTCGCAGGATAATAAAAAACGTGCCAAGGATACCAATGGAAGCACCAAAGATGATGATGATACCTATGAGCTGATAATGAAAGATAAAGAGAGACTTCTCTCACTTTCAGAGCCACTAAGATTTATTTTCTCACATTCCGCCCTGCGTGAAGGGTGGGACAATCCCAACGTATTTCAAATCTGTACCCTCAATGAGAGCAGTTCTGAGGTGAAAAAACGTCAAGAGATAGGACGCGGACTCCGTTTGGCAGTATATGAAAATGGCGAACGTTCCGAGGGGTTTCAAATCAATTATTTAACAGTCATGGCAAATGAGAGTTATGAGGAGTTTGTCTCAAAGTTGCAAAAAGAGTTTGAAGAGGAAAATGGTATTAAATTCGGCGTACTGGAAAATCATATTTTTAGTACCATTTACGTACCAAATGGCGAGAGTGGAACATTTTTAGGGGCTGAAAAATCCAAAGCGTTGGTGGAGTATCTCACTTCTGTTGGGTACGTTGAGAGCAATGGAAAAGTGAGTGACAAACTCAAAGAGGATTTAGTCACGGGAACGGTAACATTGCCTCAAGAGTATCACGAGATAAAAGAGAGTATCATTCATAAGCTGAAAACGGTTGCAGACAACCTCAACATTAAAAGAGCTGAGGATAAACGAGAGATTAAACTCTATGCAAAACTTCCAGCGAGTTTTAAAATTGAGACACCTCTGGGAAATTATAATCCTGATTGGGCATTAGTCTATGAAGAGAGAGGTGAGGAAAAACTCTATTTTATCGCTGAAACCAAAGGAACACTTAACAGCAGTGAGTTAAGAGAAGTTGAAAAAGGAAAAATTCATTGTGGTAAAAAACATTTTGAAGCCCTTTCTAATGATATCCATTTTGAACAGGTTGGTAGTTTAAAAAGCTTGGTGGATAGAGTATAAAATTTGATACCGAGTAAAAAAAAAGATTTAATGCTTACTGTTTAAATTCATGGCAAATTAATACTATTGGAGGTTTAAAATGGCAGAGATAAAATTTGATATAGTAGAAAAATTAGGTGCATTAGGTGAAAGTTCTAAAGGATGGCAAAAAGAGCTTAACCTCGTTTCGTGGAACTCACGGGGAGCCAAGGCTGATATTCGTGATTGGGATGAACTTCATGAGAAGATGGGGAAAGGTGTGACGCTTAACAGAAAAGAGCTAATAGCACTGAAAAAGCTACTAAGTGAGCTGGATTTGGATAGTTTGGAGATGGAGTAGGACGTTTCAAAACTACCCCCTCTAACTCCCCTTATGTTAGTGGGAGGACAAAAGGATTTTATCTTTAATTATAATCATTCAAAAATCCGCCCTTATCCGTGGCAAAAAAGAGTTACTTACTTTAAAGTGTGGATTCTGCAATTTCGTTCCCATTCGTGACAACAACCTCTTTGTACTGTTTAAGCGATTTAGCTTAGGCTCAAAATAATTTTAAGGAGCATATATGGCATTTAATTTATACTATGGAAGTAAAATAGAAAATCTCGTCACAGAACTTTGGGATAGAGTGATAAAATCTCAAGAGCTTCCTGTGTTAAAGCCAAGGTGTATTGTAATACAAAATCAAGGAATGGCAGCATGTATCAAACAAACTCTGGCTGAGTATGTGGGGATATGCGCTAATTTTGAGTTTCCCTTTTTAGCTAAATTTTTAGGCGATACGTTAAAAGAAAATTTGAAAATGGAAGAGCGAGCCAGTGCTATTTTTCATTCTAAAGAAAAAATGATCGCTAAAATATACACTCTGATATCTACGGAATTTTTGTGCCTTCCTGAGATTACAGCCTACCTTGCAGGTGAGGCGACTCCTCAAAAAAAAATACAACTTAGTATGGAACTTGCGAGCCTTTTTGACCAGTACCAGATTTTTAGGCTCGAAGAGGTGCTAAAATGGGAAGAAGGCGTGGTAGAAGAGGGAAATTGGCAAGCTAAGATATACAAAAGAGTGGCGAGTGAGGGCGTATCGAGAGCGAGAGAACTGAAAAATTTTTTAGAGCTAGAGTCTGTGAAAAAAAGTGGCGAGATTATTCTGTTTGGCGTCTCCACGATGGCGCCAATATTTTTAGAGCTCTTGAAAAAAATCTCACACGTAAACACTGTCCACTTCTTTTTGATGTCTCCAACGTATATTACTAATGAAAGAGCAAAAGAAGCGAATCCACTGTTGATAGCCTATGGCACGCAACATCTTGAATTTACAACACTATGTGCGAATAGTGCTGATAATATCATTGAAGTAAGTAGTCATGGTAGTGGAAACGATACCCTCTCGCTTTTGAAAAATTCTGTACTAGATAATCAAAAAGAGATGCAGCCGTGTGAGTATAAAAATATCATCATCAGTAAGTGCCACACCATCTCACGGGAAATTGAGACGCTCTTTGATGAGCTGCTCTATGCGGTGGAAAGAGAAGAGATATACCCCAGGGATGTCTTAGTTATGACGCCTTCCATTTCAGAATATGCCCCCTTTATCAAGGCAATATTTGACCGAAGAAATTATGAACTTTCAAGAAGTGAGAGAGCGCTTAACTATACTATTACAGATATTCCCCTTGAAGAGGGCGGGAGTGTTCTCAGTGTGGTGGATAGACTTTTAAATTACTCTGAATCAGAATTTAGCGTAACGGGACTTTTTGATATCCTAGGGATGGAGCTTATTTCGGAAAAATTTGAATTTACACATAGTGAGATGAATTATTTAAAACAGTGGATTCATAAAACTGGCATTCGTTGGGGGATAGATGCCAAGCATAGAAAAGAAATATCAGGCTTTGCATTTTCAGAAAATTCTTTTAATTCTGGAATAGATATACTGCTTCTAAATTTAATGATGAAGCTAAATTTTACGGATATCATTTTTGATGGACATGGCGTTACGGGGATAGATTTTGGCGTTAAGCAGAGTTTAGAAAAGTTTATCAAAATATTTAGAACGCTTGAGAACTGTCATGCTCAGATGGTGCAAGTTAAGGGAGTGGAAGCGTTTGCCACCCTCGTAGAAGGGTTAGTAGAAGCGTTTATTCCCTTAGAGACAGGGACGTTTAAAGAGATTAACTTAATCACACGTACTCTGAAAAAGGTGAGAGAGGCTGATTTTGAGGTACTTGAACTCAATTGGCGCAGTTTACGGGAATTTTATACCATGTTACTTGGAAAAGAGAGTATCAGTACAGGATTTTTAAGGGGTAAAATTACATTTTGTTCGATGCAACCTATGCGTGGGATTCCCTCAAAGTTTATTGCACTACTCGGTATGAATGAGGGATGCTTTCCAAGAAAAGAAGGCATTAGAAATTTCTCTCTTCTCAAAGAGCGTCAGTGTGGTGATAGGTCTCAAATATTAGAGGAGCGGTATATCTTTCTTGAAATTCTCTTTTCAGTTCGGTCAAAACTTCTCATAAGCTATATTGGAAGTGATAGCCGAAAGCAAGAAGAGCGCCTACCCTCAGTGGTGGTGCAAGAGCTTAAAGAGTTTATAAATGAAAAAAATGGCATATTCAAAGAGCATACGCTACATGGTCATAATCCTAAGTATTTTATGGAGGGGGATGAACTTTTCACCTATTCGAGACAAAGTTATGAGAGTATGCGAGAACGGCAGAAATTTTTAGGTGGCAAAGAAGATAATGTAGTTATTTCGCAAGGTGTAGCATCTGAAAAAGAGGTTACTCCCGCTCACCTAGAAGTGACGCTCAAAGAACTGACAACATTTTTCATGAACCCTTCCAAGGCATTTGCCCGCTCTAAGGGTATTAGTTTAGAGAGCCGTCGTGAGATAAGTAAAAACTTTGAACCCCTAAAAATTGAAGGGTTAGATAAATATGAAATTAACCAAGAGATTATGCAGGGTGTGTTAGAGGGGGAGAGTGCTACGAGCTTGAAAAAGCGCCTATACCTTCACGGAAAAGCTCCCGTTCAAGAGTTGGGTTCATTAAGTTTAGGAGAGTCTATTTTGAAAATAGCGGCCATTTTAGAGGAGCCGCTAGCCACATTTGAGCTGAGTTTGAAAGAAGTATTAAAACGAGCTGAGCGTAGAACCGTTGAATTTAAAGGGCAAGATTATACGCTAACAGGTGAGTTAGAACCTATTTTAGACGGTGAAATGCTCTTTGCACGGATACAAAGTGAGAGCGAAAAGTTAAAATTATCGGCTTGGATACACTACCTTGTAGCGGTAGCGTGTGGAAATGCAACGCGGTGTGACTATTTTGTTAAAAAAGAGCCTACTGGCGGGATACATAAAAGTAATTTTTTAAAAGAGTGCAGTCAAGCAGAGGCGTGTGAGATGCTCAGTATTCTCATCTCACTTTTTAGAGAAGGGCACACTCATCCACTTGAATATTTTATAGAGGCAAGTTCGGTACTCTTCGAAAAGGGAAAAGAGAAAGCCATTGCCAAATTTAGTGAAAGCGACCAGTATAGTAAAGCTGAAAATGAGGATGATTATATCTCACTTTTCTTTACTGAAGAGATATTTGAAGAGGATAAAACGTTAGAAATAGCGGAAAAAGTTGTGAAATATATAGAAAAAAAAGAAAAAAAGGGGGCAAAATGAGACTACTTGACTTAAACTGCTGCCCCCTAGAGGGACTAAACTTAATCGAAGCGAGTGCGGGAACAGGAAAGACTTATACACTTCAAAATCTCTTTGCACGCATCATTTTAGAAAGTAATACACCCATTTCTGAGATACTTTTGGTCACATTTACCGACTCCGCCACGTCAGAACTAAGAAGTCGAATTCGAGATATTTTGATTCAAATTCGTGAATACTGTATGGACGAAAATAGTCTAAAGGAAGAGGAAAGGAATAGAATTCTAGCTCTGATTTCTTCAAAGAAACTCACTAAGGAAGAAATTTTGAGTAAAGTACAAAATGCGCTGAGAGAGTTTGATAGGGCAAACATCTATACTATTCATGCATTTTGCAATTTTTTGCTCAGCAATTATGCTTTTGAGAGTGGGAGCAGTTTTACCCAAAGTTTAGAAACAGACTCAAAGGGCGTAATGGAGAGCCTTTCATATAGCTATTTTAGAGAGAGAGTCTACCCTTCAAAATTCAACAGTATTTGTGTGACGAGTTTTAAACTTGAGCTCTCAGAACTGGTGAAATTTGGCATAAATTATATCAATACCCCCATCGAAAGGCTTCATTTTGATGGTATAGATATTAACAAAGGGGAAAAAATATTTAAGGAGATTTACGAAGAGGCATTAGCGAAAAAAGAGGAGTTATTAGCCTATCTTATATTAGAGTGTGGGATATTTAATAAAGATAAACGTATTGAGTGTCAAGAAATAATAAATAGTTTAGAAAACAAAATATCAATTGAAGATCCTTATATTCCTATATTCAAACTGGTACGCGCATATAGCGAGATGAAACCAAAAGATTATAATGCAAAGAAACAAAAATTAGAGCGCCCATCAGAACTGGTATCCCTTTTTGATAAAATAGATTTAATGAAACTAAGCAAAAACTGCTTACTGCTTGATTTTAAAGAGTATTTAGACACTCACTATGAGACTTACCGTGAGGAGCGGGGATTTCTACTTTTCGATGACCTGTTGGTGAAGTGTGAAAGGCTTATTAAAGAGAATCCACTTTTTAAAGAGACGGTGAGAGGACTCTTTAAATTTGGGATGATTGATGAGTTTCAAGATACGGACAGTGTTCAGTATACGATATTTTCTGAAATATTTTCAGGTAAAACACTCTTTCTTGTTGGGGACCCAAAGCAATCAATATATAGCTTTAGAGGTGGGGATATTCGTGTATATTCTAAAGCAAAAGAGAGTGTAACAGAGGATAAAACCTACTCTCTTGCCACCAATTTTCGCTCAAGCGAAGCGATGGTGGAGAGCATCAATGATTTGTTTTCACATGTCCCGACCCCCTTTTTAGATAGTGCCATCTCATACACAAACGTGAATGCATATCATAAAGAGTCGAAAATATATTTTAATGAGTCATCCAAACCACTACGCATAACGCTTTACCAAGAACAAAAAACAAAACCACTGCTCTATAACGATATTGCAGCTTCGTGTGTAAAACAAATAGAGGATTTGCTTGAATGCGGTAAGGTGCAAAAGTCAGAAAATGAAAGTGAGCGAAGTATCGATCTTTCAGATATTGCTGTTTTGGTTATGGAAAATCTTGAGGGTAAAAAAATTAAGCGAGCACTTGAAAAAAGAGGGGTGCCAGCGGTACTTCAAAGCGAAGAGCTCCTATTTGATACGTCAGAAGCAAAAGAGTTTCTCAGACTTTTAGAAGCGATTGAAACACCGAGTAAAACAGAGCGCGTAAGAGGGGTTCTCGTCTCATCATTTATCAATTTTCAAATAGAGAATTTAGGTGAAAACAGTGACGGAGAAAAGGCGCTTGAGAGGCTCTCCTTGACCTTAAGTGAGTGCCATAAAATCTGGAACGAACATACGTTTTTAGAGATGATTGAGCACTTTAACCGTACATTTAATATCCGTAGTACACTCTTAAAAGGTCTAGAAGGGGAAAGAAAGCTGACCAACTACATCCATTTAATTGAGACGCTCCACACCCTGTGTACAAAGAAAAGTTTAAGTATGAATTCTGCCATTTCTTGGCTTTCTAGACACATTTATGATAAGGATAACCGTGATAAAGAGGGGGATATCTACCAACTTAAATTAGAGACCGATAGTAAGACAGTGACCATTATGACCGTTCATAAATCCAAAGGGTTAGAGTTTAATATTGTGATATGTCCCTACCTTTCCTTTGATTCACGAAAGATAAAATCGCCATATTTTAAGCAAAGCATAGAGGAAAAACACTTCTATTTTATAGATGAGGTGACAGGTGAAAATATTGATTTGGTAGCAAATACACTCTTGGAAGCCTTCTCTGAGCGGATGCGACTACTCTATGTGGCCCTTACACGGGGAAAGTATGCAACATTTATTCATTGGGCGAAAAGAGAAGAGGGTGGGGTATCGCCGATAGATTATCTTCTCCTTCGTGAGCGGGTAAAAGGATTTGAAGCAGAGGGTTGCAAAATATCAGCCTCTTTGGTTTTACCTCAACTTAGTCAAGAGAAGCAAAAATTATATAAAGAATTTCTGGGTGATGAAGAGTTTATTAGCTATGAGTTTAAAGGAAGTGAGTATGCAAAGGCACTTTCAGAGATAGCTAATTTAAAGAAATTAGAACTCATTGATGTTGAGATTTTCGTGGGGGAAGGATATAAGAAAAGCGCAGAACCTTTCTATTTAGTTGAGGAAAACAGAGTTGTGAGAGAAAATTTAGAATTTTCCCTCTCTAAATTAGATAGAGGGTACAAGCATGTGAGCTTTTCGAGCTTTACATATGATCTTTCACAAGAAAAATTCACCTTTGATCTTGAAAAAGATGTGGATATGCAAAGTATAGAAATCGAGAGTGAAGAGTCGCAAATTGGTAGTCTTCGAGATTTAGTAGGGGGTGCGAATACTGGGAGTTGTTTGCATAAGATATTTGAAGATATATCTTTTCAATCGCCACGCTCTGAGATAGAACTTGTCGCTAAGCGTACACTTCAAGAGTACAAACTCTACGATGAGAGCTGGCCTGTGGTAGAGAAAGTGGCTGATATGGTTGAAGCGGTTCTTCACGTGGATTTAGGCGGATTTTCCCTCTCTACCATTCCTGAAGTGGAGCGTGTAAGCGAAATGGAATTTATATTTCCTATTGAGAATAGAGTAGAGAGTGATAAACTAAGCCAATTTCTGCTTGAATATATGCGAAAATTTAAAATTGAAAGCCAATTTTTAGAGTTTAAACAGTTTGTAAACAAGGGTTTTTTCAATGGATTCATCGACCTTCTATTTTGCTATAATGGGAGATATTACATTGTCGATTGGAAGTCAAATAAGTTGAAAAGTTATGCGTTTGAGTCGATATGCTCTGAGATGAAGCATCACCAATACTTCTTTCAATATCTTCTTTACTCAGTATCGCTACATAAATTTTTGAAACAATGCATCCCCAATTACCGTTTTGAGCAGCATTTTGGGGGAGTGTACTACATCTTTTTAAGGGGCGTAAAAGAGGGCAGTTCGCAGGGTATTTTTAGTGATTTTCCAACGCTTGATGAGATAGTGAAACTTTCAGAGATATTAGGAGGGGGAGATGAATAACCAAACGAAGCAGTTAAAAAGCAGTGATATAGCTCAAAGTGATATCTCTCATATCGATATCGAGCTTGCTAACTATCTTGAACGTCAAGGTGTTGGGGAAAATATGTTAGATAAAGAAGCCTATGCGCCACTCTATCTGCTCACGCTGTTTCTCTTAAGAGAGATATCTAAACAAAGCGTTTGCCTAAAGCTTACCTCCACAAACGAGGAATCCCAAACGATTTTAATAAATGGAGAAACAGTAAGAATGCCATTACTCGAGGAGGTGGAAGAGGCGAGAAAGAAATTTCCTCATATCCTTTCACGGCTTGAAGCAGAAGGTGAGAGTGGCAAGACTCCGCTACTATTAACACCTTCCAATATGCTCTATTTTCAACGCCATAGAGTTTTAGAAACGCGAATTGTTGAAAATCTTATCGAGAAAATTTTTAAAGTGCCAGACTGCGAAACACATGAGTGTGTCTCTTCCCTTGAAAGACTGCAAAAACTACATAAATATTTTGAAGACGTGAAGCGAGGCGAGATTAACTTTCAACATTTAGCAGCAAGCTTAGCCCACAACTTTCCCCTTTTTATTATTACAGGTGGACCCGGAACAGGGAAGACAACCGTGGTATCAGCTATATTAGGAGCGGCGCTTCTTGAAAATGAAAATTGTAAAATTGTCATAACAGCACCCACAGGAAAAGCTGCCAACCAAATGAGTCTCTCTCTTCGTGAAGAGGTTAAAAATTTAAATATTCCAGATGAATTGAAAGAAAAAATAGTGAAAAATACCCCTTATACTCTTCATAGACTGCTCAAAATTAAAGGGTATAGCCGCGAGTATCTGCATACAAAAAAAAATCCAATTGATGCAGATTTGATTGTTATTGATGAAGCTTCGATGATATCACTCTCACTTTTTGAGAGTTTACTCAGTGCCATTCCCAAAAAATGCAAAATTATCTTGCTTGGGGACAAAAATCAGCTGGCATCAGTGGAAGAGGGAGCAATTTTTTCCAATCTATGCGACTTTTTTTATGCTAACTTGCTATCACCGTCAGTAATAGAGGGGGCAAATGCTTTTTTTTATTCGGATTTTGAAAATAGGCACACGACTATGACATCAGTACAAATGAAGGCGTTAGGCTCTGTCATTGAGCTCACCAAGACGCATCGTTTTTCGGAAACGTCCAACATATTCAAAATGAAAAAAGCCTTAGAAGAGAGTAAGCCTTTTAATGAATTAGAGGCAGAGCTGAAAGGGGGTGGCGATGATTTTATTTGGACAGAGACTCCAGCGATAGAACACCTGACTTCAAAGATTGAAAGAATACTCAAAGAGAGTTTTGTAACAGTTTTAAGCAAAAAAGTGAGCTTTGACAAGCTGATACATGAGAGTGATCCAGTGGCACTTTTAGAAGGGTTCAGTCAATTTAAAATTCTAACCAGTCATGCGGTAGGCCCCTATGGCAGTGTAAAAGTGAATCAAATATGCCAAAGCGTGATAGTGGGACATATAGGGTTAGTGAGTGGGCTCCCAATAATGATTCTTGAAAATGATTATAATTTAGGACTCTTTAATGGCGATTTTGGTGTTGTGGTTGAAAAGGAAGAAAAACTTTATGGTGCATTTCAAATCCAAGATAAAATTCACCATGTGCCTCTTTCGCTACTACCAAAATTTGAAGTCTCTTACGCGATGACAGTGCATAAATCTCAAGGTTCAGGGTATGATAAAATAGTGATACTATATCCAGAAAGTGAAAGTCCACTTCTTACACGTGAACTTCTATATACGGCAATTACCCGTGCAAAAAAAGAGTGTATTCTTTGGATGAACTCCGAAATTTACACATACTCTATGAAAAACCAATTGAAACGTGAAAGTGGTATTTATAATATTCTTATAGAAAAATAGAGGGAAACAGACCCCTCTATTTTTTATTTTTGTGTAATAAAAGTAAAGAATTTTCATATAAAAGTTCTATAAAATATGGTATAATTTAAAGTAAAATAGTAATGATGAATAAAGGGAAGAATTATGAAACTATCTGATTATGATTTTCATCTACCAGATGAGCAAATAGCACAAACGCCTATAGAAAAGCGTGATACTTCAAAACTGCTTGTGGTGGATAGGGAAACGGGAGAATTTGAAGAGCGAAAATTTTATAATATTATTGATTATTTAACAGATAATGATGTTCTAGTGATGAATAATACAAAGGTAATTCCAGCAAGACTTCTTGGTAGTAAAGCAGGAACGGGGGGGCAAATAGAGGTATTTTTAATCAAGCGCCACTCACTCAATGTATGGGAGTGTCTACTAAAGCCAGGAAAACGCTTAAAAGTTGGACAAGTTGTTGAATTTTCTGATGGAGAACTGTTGGCGAGACTCATTGAAATTAAAGAAAATGGAAATCGCGTTATGGAGTTTGCCTTTGAAGGGATTTTTGAAGAGATTTTAAATCGTCTTGGAGAGATGCCCTTACCGCCATATATCAAAGAAAAACTAAAAAATCATGATAGATATCAAACAGTTTATGCAAAAGAGGGAGAGTCGGTAGCAGCACCAACGGCAGGGCTACATTTCACGCCAGAACTTTTGAGCAAGATTAAGGCTAAAGGGGTGGAGATTTTAGAGATTAATCTTGAAGTAGGAATTGGGACATTTCGTCCGGTTCAGGTGGAGAATGTTTTAGAACATGACATGCACGGTGAGATGTATGAAGTCACAAGTGACGTAGCACAAAAAATCAATGAGGCTAAGAAAAAAGGAAAAAGGATTGTAGCGGTTGGAACAACCAGTGTTCGAACGTTGGAGTCGGCAGCGGTTGAGATGGGGCGTATCAGAGCAGAAAAAAAAGAGACGAAGATTTTTATCTATCCTGGATATGAGTTTAAGGTGGTTGATGCTTTAATTACCAATTTTCATCTTCCAAAATCGACACTACTTATGCTTGTAAGTGCGCTATCTTCAAGAGAATTAATGTTAAATGCATATGAATTTTCAGTAGAAAATGAGTACCGTTTTTTCAGTTTTGGCGATTCAATGTTTATTAAATAGAGAAGTTTGAATTTTAACAACGCACACAGATGCCATGCATACTCTGAAAAAATGGATATTTAGAAAATATGTGTTAGAAAATTCACTCAGAATCTGTAAAATCAGTGTTCGTAGTATAAAATTTATGGTAGAAGGAAAAATTATGAGAATATTACAAGGCAGACTTAAAAATAAAGAGTATGGTTCGAAAAAAGGGATTGAGACAACGCGTCCGACAACGTCACTTGTAAAAGAGGCGATTTTCAATAAAATGGCAGATCATATTCATGGAGCAGAATTTTTAGACCTATACTCTGGTACGGGTGCCATTGCATTTGAAGCAATAAGTCGTGGAGCAGAGCGTGCTGTTATGATTGAAAAAGATGCATTAGCACTTAGAATTTTGATTGAAAATATTATCAAGTTAGAAATTAGCGATATATGCAGAGCTTATAAAAATGAGAGTATCAAAGCGATTAGGGTACTTGATAGAAAAGGGGCGAAATTTGATATTATTTTTATGGATCCCCCGTATGAAGCAAAAGTTTCAATTGAGACACTTCAAGCTTTAGAAAAGAGTGACATTTTAAAGCCGACAGGCATCGTTGTATGTGAACACCATAAATTCGAAGATATGCCTGAAGAGTTAGGGAGATTTATTCAATATGATGAAAAAGAGTATGGCAATAAGCGCGTGACCTACTACTATCAAAAAGAGGTAAGCGAGGTAGAAAATGGCTAAGAAAATAACTTAT
>JAPLKR010000006.1 GCA_026387965.1 Fusobacteriota bacterium
TTCCTTAAGCAAAAAAAGGTGCCCCTATGACAACGCAGTTGCAGAATCAACTTACAAAGTGATTAAAACTGAGTTTGTAAAGCAACACAATTTTAAAACGTTGAGGGAGTTAGAGATTAAACTTGCTGACTACATTCATTGGTATAATAATATTAGAATTCATGGTTCTCTGAACTATCTCACCCCTAAATTGTTCAGAAAAAGGGTTGCCAATCCATTATAACATTACGATTTAATATGAAAAAAATTGCAAGGAGTGCGTATGAAATACAATTTTGATGAAAGAATCAACCGTTACAACACGGGATCGGTAAAATATGATTTATGTGAAGCCTATTTTAAAGAGAAAGATTTAATCCCTGCATGGGTTGCAGATACAGATTTCAGAACTTGCGTTTCAGTGGAGGAAGCACTTCAAAAAGGCGTGAATCAAAACATCTATGGATATGCGTTTCGAGGCGATAAATATTTTAGCTCAATCATTGAGTGGTATAAGAAGAGGCATGAAATTGACCTTATGAAAAATTGGATATCATATTGTCCGGGTGTGGTTGCAGGTTTGGTTACTTCAATTCTAAGCTTTACAAGACCAGGAGATAAAATAATTATTCAAACACCGGTATATACTCCTTTTTTTCAAGTGATTTTGAGTAATGGTAGGCAACTAGTAGAAAATCCACTGAAAGAGGAAAACGGGTATTATTCAATGGATTTTGAGGATTTAGAGAAAAAAATTGACAATAAAACCAAAATGCTTATTTTATGTTCACCACATAATCCAGTCTCAAGGGTGTGGGATCAGCTTGAACTTGAAAAATTAATTGAAATAGCTCGAAAAAATGATATCATGATCGTTTCAGATGAGATACATAGTGATTTAGTTTTTGATAAAAAGTTTATATCAATGCTTCATTATAAGGGATTATTGGATAAAATGGTTATTTTGAATGCTGCCAGTAAGACATTTAATATTGCGGCACTAGCGACATCATATGCTATTATTCCTCATAGTAAGAATATGGAGAAATATAATGAAACTTTAGAAATACTCGCAATAGCGATGCCAAATATGTTTGGGTTAAGAGCCCTTGAAGCGGCATACAGCGAGGGAGAGGAATATCTTCATGAATTAAAAGCCTATTTAAATGAAAATTTTAAATTAGTTGAAATGATGATAGAACAAAATGGACTAGAAGTACATTTGACAAAGCCAGAAGGAACTTTTTTAGCTTGGCTTGACTTTAGAAAATATGGACTGTCTCAAGTTGAACTTATGAGAAGATTGCATAAAAATGCAAAAGTTGGAGTTCAATCTGGCGAGGTATTTAGCGCGAGTAAGGGAACGGGCTTTGTACGTATGAATATTGGAACTCAAAGAGAGGTTGTAAGAGAAATTATGGTGCGAATAATATCGGAATTTAAAAAGTCATGATAAAAAAAATAGTGTTTAATCGATACTCACTACTACTTGCTGCAATCATTATTATACTAGGGATTTCATATTATTTATTTTTTCCACAATTTGAAGTATGCGTTCTTGGAAAAAGAGTATTTTTTAGTCGATTTCAAGCGAAGCAGAGTATTACAGTACCAAGTGGCATAAGTCAAATTTCTATTACTTCAAGTATATTATGTAAAGAAGAGAGAACTGGAAGTACAGGTTCTGAATTTTTAATTCCAATAGGAAGTGTTGTAAAATTGAGTGTTGGAAAGAAAAGATATCAACTTAATTTTGTTTCTGTAAAGACACTGTCCGAGGGATATCTATTTTTAAAGAGTGATTTCACTTTAAATTCTCTATGTAGAGGAAAAAATCGTGCACTTGTTTTGATTGGAACTAACGAACAAAACATTTTAACTGTGTACACCTTTCTTAATTCGCACATTAATATGATTGCGTTATCAAATGCGCCTAAAGATATAAATAATATTGTTTCGTGTTATGATGATAAAAGTACCTATATTGCTTATAATAGTGTAGTTGATAAAAAAGTGTATGTTGTAAAACTTGAAAAAAATCGACTAGAGATAATTTTTTCACTACCTTCTGAATATGTTACTAGTCTTTCACTAACACCAATGAAAAAAGGTGTGGCACTGAGTGTTTCTGACTCAATAAATAATTTTAAAAATAGTGTGTATCAAATATATTCCAGCAAATCGATTAATATTTCAAGCTTAAGCATGGGAAGTGTTGTGGGTAGTACCCTTTTAGGGAGTGAAAATTATTTATATCAACTTGGATTAACAGAAAATAGTGGCTACGGGGCAGTCATTGAACAATTTCAAAATAAT
>JAPLKR010000041.1 GCA_026387965.1 Fusobacteriota bacterium
GCTTGCCAAAAAATTGTATAATTATCTTTTAATTGATAATTTGTAAAAACAGAATTTAAGCTCGTTAAATATCCCGAACCGCCACTACCGTACCCATTACTTTCAACTAAGCGATACCCAATATGAAATTCTCCTATTTGATTACTACTCATTGCAAAGATAGCGGTAGACTGGAATATAATTACTACCCCTATCCATAAAATTCTTATTCTCTTTTTCATATTACCTTCTTGTTATTTTTTCATTAGTATAACATATTTTACTTAAAACAAAAAGAGTTCTCACGTGAGAACTCTTTTGCAAGTAACTGATAACTCTTAGAAATTATAAGAAAGGCCTGTTCCAACTTGGAATGAACTGTTAAGAGTTGAACCATTCAGATCTTGTATTGCTCCACTGTCATGTACATATGAACCATTAATTACTTTAACTCCATTGTATTCTGCACTAGCGAGCAAATTTAGACTATCAGTAATTGGCAACGTATAATTTACTGATGGAATAAATACGAATGTTGACATGAAATTATATCCAGTATTCTGAATTTCGCACTTTCTAGTATTGAACCAAGTTAAGCCTGTTTGAAGTCCCAGAGAAAGGCCTGGAAGTTGTGACACATTGTATGTAATTCCCGGCATAATTTGTGCATAATCCAATGACCCTATGTACGCTTGATAGGTATTGCTATTAGCATATCGAATTATCGATGCTGCTAGATAATTCTGATTCACCTCTTGCATTGCGCCTGTCACGCCTACCGCTAAGTCAGGTGTTAACGCATATGAATACGCTACTGTTCCTTTGTTCGCTACACCATTACCTGGAATAGATTGATTAATATCTGCGTTCCATAGTGTACTATAGTTAAAGCTTCCCAATACGGTACTTTGTCCAAACGTATATTGTGCATACGGATTAAAACTATATCCTACAGATTTTGAAGCATCTGATACCCCCGCTCCTACAGCTGAACCTGGAGCAAAAGTATAATTTCCATATCCTACTTGAACGCCCACTAATGTGTTCGCATCAAGACTGTACTGAACGCCCACTGTTGGAGCGAATGAATTCTGACTTATTCCTATATGATTAAATGCGCTTACTTCTGAACTTATATATGGCAACATATCCCAAGTTCTGCTAGCTGCAATGTTACCATACACTACTGCTCCGTTTCCAAATCCATAGCTCGTGTCGGCATTGGCTCCAAGACCCCACACTGGTCCAGCTTGATATTGTGCTAATCCACTAACTCCTGCCGTTATATTTCCTGCTACACCATTTTGGTTGTACTGAGTGACCGTCCATGGACTTGATGCAAATGCTGTTGCAACTAGGGTAACTGCTGCTACTGATAGTATTATTTTTTTCATTAAATTGCCTCCTTTAACTTTTTGAATTCTTACAATTCGATAATACAACTTGCGCACGCATCTGTCAAATTAAATGATGTTAATAAAAAAGAACTCCTCTAATTGAGGAGTTCTTTTCTATTAATCTTTTCCGTGGCAATTTTTATACTTTTCACCACTACCACACGGGCATGGATCATTTCTGCCAACCTTTTTCTTTCTTACGGGTTGTTGTTTCACAACTTCAGCTGTCGTCTCTCCGCCATGACTAAAATACATTGGGGTTTGTTGACGTTCTGTTGGAAGTTCTTCACGCTTCTCAATTTTTAACTTCACCATAAATCCTGGCACTTCTTCTTCGATAGTATGAATAAGCCCCTCAAACATCTCAGATGAGAGTATCTTATACTGTACAATCGGCTTAACTTGTGCATATCCACGAAGTCCAATTCCTTCTTTAAGGGCATCAAGCGTTTTTAAGTTCTCTCTCCAACGTGCATCTAAAATTTCTAACATGATATAGCGCTCAATTTTAGAGAATTGCTCTGGGTCGACCATGCCTTTTTTCTCGTTAAAAACAGCTAAAAGTCTTTCATATATTTGATTTGATGTCTCTTCCGCTGTAATCTTTTCTATATCAATTGAAGCGATATCCAACATATAAAGCTCATGTATTCTTTCATGAAGTGAATGAATTTCCCACTGCTCTACTTCACCTTGAAGTCTAAAGTTCACTTCACGTTCAACAGTTCTCTTCATCATTTTGAGAATAATATCTGTTAACTCTGAACGCTCAAGAACTTCATCACGCTCTTTATAAATAACTTCACGTTGTTTATTCATAACATCATCGTACTCGATTAAATGTTTACGAATAGAAAAATTTCTATCTTCGACTTTTTTCTGAGCATTTTCAATGGCACCACTGATAAATGGATGTGAAATAGACTCTCCATCTTTAAGGCCCATTTTTTCAAGTAATCCTTTCATCTTGTCGGAACCAAATATTCTCATCAACTCATCTTCAAGTGCAATAAAAAATACGGATTCGCCAGGGTTACCTTGACGACCAGAACGCCCTCTCAGCTGATTATCTATACGTCTACTCTCATGTCTTTCTGTACCGAGTATAAAAAGTCCACCAAGTGCAAATACCTCTTGCTCTTCATTTTTACACTGCTGCTTATATTTTTCTAATACTTGTGGGTACGTTTCATCCTCTTCAGAAATCTCACGTTTTGCTAAAAATTCAGGATTTCCACCTAAAAGAATATCCGTTCCACGCCCTGCCATATTCGTAGCAACCGTTACAGTCCCTTTTGCCCCTGCTTGAGCGACAATATCCGCTTCCATTTCATGGAATTTAGCATTAAGAACATTATGAGGAATCTTTCTTTTCTTAAGTAAAGTCGAAATAACTTCCGAGTGGTTGATACTAGCTGTTCCAACTAAAATAGGCTGACCTGTTAGATGAATTTGAACAATTCTTTCAATAATCGCTTCGTATTTTTCTTTCTCTGTTTTGTAAATTAAATCCGCATGGTCTTTTCTTACTATGGGCTTATTCGTTGGAATGATGACAATTGGAAGCTCATAAATAGCCATAAATTCGCTGGCTTCCGTTTCTGCCGTTCCCGTCATACCTGAAAGTTTTTGATACATTCTAAAATAATTTTGCAGTGTAATCGTTGCCAGTGTTTGATTTTCTCCTGCAACTTCTATACCTTCTTTTGCTTCAATTGCTTGATGTAGACCTTCAGAATAACGACGTCCAGACATTGCACGCCCTGTAAACTCATCCACAATAATAACTTCTCCATCGCGAATTAAATACTCTTTATCTAAATGAAAAAGCTCTTTTGCTTTCAACGCTTGACTCAAATAATGTGTCAACTCAATATTGGTTGCAGAATAAAGATTATCAATCCCTAAGATACTTTCGACTTTTTTAATTCCATCATCCGTCGCAACCACTGTATTGGCTTTCTCGTCCACTTCATAATCTACTGATTTTTGAAGGCTATTTACAATTTTATTGAACTCATCATAATGTTTAGTTGTCTCTTGAGCGGGGCCAGAAATGATAAGCGGTGTGCGCGCTTCATCTACTAATATCGAATCCACCTCATCCACAATAGCATAGTTTAATGCTCTTTGAACTTTATCCTCTTTATGCGTCACCATGTTATCTCTTAAAAAATCAAACCCATACTCATTATTTGTTCCATAAACGATATCTGCTTTATAGGCCGCTCTTTTTTGCTCATTTGACATATTTGCCACAACAACATCCGTAGAGAGACCTAAAAAATTATAAATTTTCCCCATTTGATATTCATCACGGGTCGCAAGGTAATCATTGACCGTAACGAGATGAACACCTTTCCCGGTCAATGCGTTGAGATATATTGGTAGAGTCGCAACAAGTGTCTTACCCTCTCCTGTTCTCATCTCTGCAATTTTTCCTTCATGAAGAACCACACCACCAACAAGCTGTACATCATAATGACGCATACCTAGTATACGAATACTCGTCTCTCGTACAACCGCAAAAGCCTCTGGCAAAATATCTTCAAGCGTTTTGCCCTCAGCAAGTTGTGCCTTAAATTCTATTGTTTTTGCTTGCAGAGCCTCGTCAGATAAACTTTGAATATCATGTTCTAAACTATTAATTAATTCAACAATTTTAAGAATACGCTTTATTTCACGTTCATTCTGTGTTCCAAATACCTTTTTAAGAACGCCGCCGATCATATTTATTTCCTCATTTCGGTTAATTTTAATTTAAACTCGCTTTCAGTCATTATCATTATACCATAATTTTGTGCTTTTTCCAACTTACTGCCAGGCTCATTTCCCACTAACAAAATGTCTGTGTTTTTACTAATAGAAGCCACATTTTGTGCCCCTAAACTTTTAATAATTTCTTTCAAGTCGTCACGCTTAAATTCTTCAAAACTACCCGTTATTAAGATTTTCTTTCCATAAAAAAATGAATCTCCAACTTCAGTATAGGTTTTTTCAGTAAATTGAAACCCCTTAGAAAGTAGTTCTTCAAGTTCTATTTGGCAGTGTTCATCTCTAAAATAATCAAAAATACTCTGAGCAGTCTGAACTCCTATTCCATTAACCGCTAAAAGCTCTTCAACGGATTTTGAACGTATCGCTTCCACCGTATGAAAGGAATCTTCTAAAATATCAGCTGTCACACTCCCTACAAATGAAATTCCTAAAGAATAAATAAATTTAGATACTGAAATTTTCTTGCTCTTTTCTATATTTTCAAGAAGCGAATTTACCCTTTTTTTCCCAAAACCATCCAACTCCATAAGCTGAGATTTTTTACTTTCTAAGTCATAAAGTTCTGAAAGCGTAGTTACAATCTTATGCGTCAATAAGACTTCTACAATTTTTTCCCCAAGCCCTTCGATATTAAGCGCAGATCTTGAAGCGAAATAAGTGATCTGTTGCTTTACTTTTTCAAAACACTGTCGATTCATACATATAAGCGCCATGCCTTTTTCAACTAACTTAGAGTTACAACTAGGGCAGTGAACAGGGCGAACAATTTTCAATTCATCGCCACTCCTTGATCCAACAATACTGCTCACCACTTGAGGGATAATTTCTGCTGCTTTTTCCACAACCACCCTATCTCCAATTCGAATATCTTTTCTCTTGATTTCTGAGAAGTTATGAAGACTGGCTCTTTTTACTCTACTGCCCGAAAGCAAGACCTCTTCAAGTTCGGCTACCGGGGTAATCACACCTGTTCGTCCCACCTGAAAAGTAACAGCTAAAAGGCGTGTAGTCTCTTTTTGTGCTGGGAATTTATACGCTATGGCCCATCTAGGACTTTTAGCAGTCGTTCCAAGTTGTTCATAAAGCCCACATTCATTTAGCTTAATTACCAATCCATCTGTCTCAAAGTTAAGTTTTTTACTCAATTTTTCGTATTTATTGATCGTATTTTCAAGCTCTTGAAGTGTCGTACACTTCGCGAAATATCCCGTCGTCTTTAATCCTAGTTTTTCTATATATGCAATTGACTCTAGATGCGTAGAAATATAATAATTTTCAGGTGACTGCAAAAAGTAAAAATATCCATCAAGCTGTCTCTCTTTTACTACCTTAGAATCATGTTGTCTCAGTGTCCCACTTGCTGCATTTCTTGGATTAGCAAACTCAACTTCTCCCATTTTGGCACGATTTTCATTAATGCGTTTAAACTCAGATATGGGGAGAACAATTTCTCCTCGAATTTCACCCGTAAAGTTTTGACTTAGTTTTTGCGGAATACTTGCAATCTCACGAATATTATCTGTGACATCTTCACCTATTTCGCCATCACCACGGGTAAGAGCTTGGACTAATTTTCCTTCTTCATAGTGCAGCGCAATGCTAAGCCCATCGAGTTTTAATTCCAAAATATATGCTAAGTTGAATTTTTTTATTGATTTTGACACTCTTTGATTAAACTGCACAACTTCTGAAATTGAATAGGTATTTGAAAGACTTTTCATAGGATACTTATGAGCAACTTTTTTAAATTTATTTGAAGCGATTCCTCCGACGGTGTGTGTCGGTGAATCCATTTGTTTAAACTCAGGAAATTCTTCTTCTAATTTTTCAAGTTCTTTTAATTTGGTGTCAAATTCTATATCAGAAATAACCGAAATATTTTCACTGTAATATTTGCTACTATATTCTAACAACTCCGCTTTAAGTTTTTCTATTTTTTCTTGAATGTTCTTCATCGACCCTCCCAATTCAAAAAGCAAAAAAGGCAGGCAATTTGCCTACCTTCATTCATTAAATACTTTTTTTGGCAACTTCAACAAGTTTTGAAAATTCAGCTTGATTTGAGTATGCAAGTTCTGCTAATACTTTTCTATCAAGTTCAATTCCAGCTTTTTTAAGTCCAAACATAAATTTAGAATAAGAAAGTCCGCTCATTCTTGCTCCAGCATTAATACGCATAATCCAAAGCTCACGCATTTTTCTTTGACGCTGTTTTCTATCTCTTGTTGAAAAAGTCATTGCTTTTACAACTGCTTGTTTTGCTGATTTGTAAGTGATGCTCATTGCACCTCTATACCCTTTAGCTTGATCAATTATTTTCTTATGTTTACGGTGTCTTGCCAATCCGTTTGTTACTCTCATCTATCTATCCTCCTAATTAAATATGTGTCAGTTATTAAACCTAACGTCCTACTTTATTTGCTAATAATTTGCTAATCATTTTGATTTTACCTGGATCAATTGTATGGTCAAGATTAAGTCTGTTTTTTCTAGCTCTTGATTTTTTAGTTAAAATGTGACTTTTTCCTGTAGGTTTTACAACATATTTACCTGTTCCAGTAATCTTGATTCTTTTTTTTGCTCCTGAATGCGTTTTCATTTTAGGCATTGTATTTTCCTCCTATGTAATATTAAAACTCTTATTTAACCGCTTTTGGTGAAATTATAAGGTGTTTTATAGATTCTCTATAGTTCTTCTCTACTATAGCTTTATCATCAAAATACTCAACAACTTGATCAAGTATTCTAAGACCAATATCTTCGTGTGAACGTTCACGACCATAAAGAATTAGACTCACTTTTACTTTGTTCGTCTCTTTCTCTAAAAACTTTTCAATGTTTTTGATTTTAGTATCCAAATCATGCTTATCTATTCTAGATTTGAATTTCACTTCTTTAATTACCGTAATCTTTTGATTTTTCTTAGATTCTTTATCACGCTTCTCTTTATCAAAGCGGTATTTCCCATAATCTAAAATCTTACATACCACAGGTTTAGCATTGAATGCAATTTCAACTAAATCCATCTGCGCTTCTTCAGCTAATCTCTTCGCTTCTATAATAGAAACAACTCCGATTTGTTCGCCATCCTTACCAACTAAACGAACTTCGTTTTCCGTAATTTGTTCATTAATTCTTGTATTATCTTTAGCCAAATTTCCTCCCGAAAATAAAAAAATGTAGAGAAACAGTTCTCTACATAAATAAAACAATACACAATGCAATTTGCATTCATATATCTTATTTAGTAACCCTATACACACACGTGTTAAGGTGAGAATTCTGTTTAATTCTTCTTTATAAAATGGCGTACCCGGAGGGAGTCGAACCCCCAACCTCTTGATCCGTAGTCAAGTGCTCTATCCAATTGAGCTACGGGTACATCGATTTTCTTGACGTCTTTTTTTGAAAAAATTTTGTAAAAGTTCTTTACACATTTTTTCTTCAACGCCGAACTCAACATCAACATGATGATTAAGTTTTTTTTCTTGTACAATATTTAAAATTGTACCACACGCTCCAGTTTTATCGTTTTTTGCACCGATGACAACCTTTGCAATTCGAGCTAGTACTAATGCTCCCGAACACATGCTACACGGTTCAAGCGTTACATAAAGCACTGTGTCGTAAAGCCATTTACTCTTCATTTTTTTTTGAGCCTTTTTCATAGTCAAAATTTCAGCATGAGCAAGTGAATCGCTCCACGTCTCAACTAAATTATGTGCTTTTGAAATTACTCTACCATATTGGACTAAAACGGCACCGACGGGGATTTCTCCCTTTTCAAATGCTTTTTTAGCCTCTTTTAATGCAAGTTGCATGAATTTTATATCACTCAAGCTTCACCTCACTTAAAAGTGGCGGAGAGAGAGGGATTTGAACCCTCGATCCGGTTTAACCCAGATGTTCCCTTAGCAGGGGAGTGCCTTCGGCCAGCTCAGCCATCTCTCCAAAAAAATGGCGGAAGAACTCGGACTCGAACCGAGAAGTCCTTACGGACGGCAGTTTTCAAGACTGCTGCACTACCAATTGTGCGATTCTTCCACGACAATAATAATTGTAACATATTTTTCGTTTTACGTCAACTTTTTTTTCTTGTATGCTCAACATGATCAATGGTGTTACTCGCTAGAATACCTTTAAAGTTTTAACTTAATTTTCTTGCCTTTACTATCCGTAAACACACCTAATGCTATCATGATCAAATCAATGAGCGTCCAAATGCCTAATCCACCTAAAGTGATTAGCATGAGTATCCCCGTCCCTGTTTTCCCTACATAAAATCGATGAATTCCAATTCCCCCTAAAAAAACAACTAAAACAAACGTTATCAGCCAATTATATTCCGAAATATCTTTCTCTTCTACTTCTGATTCCTCTTTTATATAGAGGGGGTGCCCGCATTTAGGACAAGTAATTGCCCTCATTGAGACCTTTTTGCCGCATATTGGACATTGTATCATATTTTCGTACATCATATCTCCTATTCAAAATAATATCGTACTCCACCACCAAGAGCATTTGAACCTGTACCATATCCGCCATTATTGTAAGTTCCATATGCTCCTGAACGATGATGTATATCCACAAAATACTGTATATAAGGGGTTTGGGGATTAGCAACGGTTACTTCAAGCACCAATAGATTTAAAAGCTGTCTTGTATTGTTAGATCCGTAATTGGCCTTAAGATTCTCAACGTCTGGAACTGATGACATATACGAGATCCCTTCTCCGACCGACATGGTTGTTGCAAGAAAATCATTCCAAGGAAATCCAATCCATCTAAAATTCAAATATACACTGCCTTCATAGGCTGGTCCTGTACCTTGCGACCAATAAGTTCCCATAATGGTTGGCTCTAGTTTTGCCCCTGTAAAAGCAAAAATTTTTGAAAGTTCGTTATCGCTATCTAATCTATAAGACAAAGCAATACTCGTTTGCGTTGAATTTAAAGCTTGAAGGTCTTGAAGTGTCATCGTTTGACCCAAATCATTCATATAGACTTGATTAAAACTTGCCGCTAACGCCCATTTGTACTCTGTTTCACTTCCATACATCGAGTACTGAAAATCACTTGCAAAAGAACATGCACTTCCTAGTATAACCAGGCTTCCTAACACATAGCTTTTTATTTTCTCCCTCCTTAACTTATATATATACTATTATAGCAAAAAAAAGTAGGCCTTTCGACCCGCTTTCCAAAATTTTTATTTATTTTTTTCCTGCTTCGAATTTTGCCCAAACTCCATGAGTCACTAAAAGTGATTTTACAGTTCTTGTTGGTTGAGCTCCATTTTTTAAGAAAGTAAGAATTTCTTCCTCTTTCAATACAACTTCTGCAGTTTCTTTAAGTGGATTGTAACTTCCTAAGTAAGCAATTGCTTTTCCATCTCTTTTAGTCAAAGCTTCCATTGCAACTATTCTGTAAAAAGGTAATTTCGTTCTTCCCATTCTTGTTAATCTTAATTTTACCATTTAAGGCCTCCTAAAATTTTTGTTTTTATTTTCATTTTATAATTAATTTATTAAAATGGCATTTTCATATTTTTTAAAGCACCCATGTTTGGCATCTTAGACATCTTTCCGCCTTTCATACCATTAAACATTTTCATCATATCTTTCATTTGATCAAACTGCTTTAAAAGTTTATTGATATCACTCACTTGTGCGCCACTTCCTTTAGCGATACGCTTTTTACGGTTGGCATTAAGTATATCTGGTGACCTACGTTCTTTTAACGTCATTGATTGAATAATTGCTTCTAACTTTTTCATCTCTTTTTCAGCAGGTGCTAAGTCATCTATTTTAGGCATTCCTGGGATCATTTTTAAAAGTCCACCCAATGGCCCCATTTTTTTCATTTGTTGAAGTGATGACAAAAAATCTTCTAGCGAGAATTGAGATTTTCTCATTCTTTCTTCCATACGAGCCATCTCGTCTTGGTCTATTGACTCTTGAGCTTTTTCAACAAGCGATAACACATCACCCATACCTAAAATTCTTGAAGCCATTCTATCTGGATGGAATTGCTCTACATCTGCAATTTTTTCACCTACAGAGGCAAATTTTATTGGCTTTCCAACTACTGATTTTATCGATAAGGCTGCTCCACCACGGGTATCACCGTCAAGTTTTGTAAGTACGACTCCATCAATGGCTAAAACATCATTAAACTCTTTAGCTACATTTACTGCATCTTGCCCTGTCATTGCATCTACCACAAGCAGAATCTCCTGAGGTTTTGCTACTTTTTTCAGTTCAACAAGTTCATTCATCAATTCAGCATCAATATGTAAACGTCCTGCAGTATCAACAATAATAGTTGTTGCTCTTTCTTCCTCTGCGGCGATTTTGGCCTCTTTAAAGATTTTTACTACATCTTTACATCCATCAATAGTAAATACTGTCGTATTAATGCTTTTTCCAAGTACTCTCAGCTGCTCTTGTGCCGCTGGGCGGTATACGTCCGCTGCCACGAGAAAAGTTTTTTCACCTTTTTTTCGAAGATAGTTTGAAAGTTTTGCTGCAAAGGTCGTTTTTCCCGCCCCCTGAAGACCTGCAAGTAAGATTACTGTGGGTGGATTAGAAGATTTTGTAAGTCCCGAACTACCACCACCTAAAATCTCAACAAGTTCATCATGAACTACTTTGATAAATTGCTGTCCTGGGTTGATGCCTTTTAAAACATCTTCTCCCATACATTTTTCCATAACATTTTTTACAAAGTTTTTCACTACTGTATAGTTTACATCCGCTTCTAAAAGGGAAAGTCTTACCTCACGAAGTGCATCTTTAATATTAGTTTCAGAAAGTTTTCCATGTCCACGTACTTTTTTAAAAATATCTTGGAACTTATCACTTAAATTATTTAACACAACACCCCCTTATATCAATTCTAAAAGTTTCTCTCTCTCAATAACTGAGATTTCTAAATTTTCAATCGCTCTCTTAAGTTGTTCATCTCGTTTAACAAATTTCAACTTAGACTCAATCTCATATAATTGAAGAACGGCCTTTTTAATTTGATCATAAACCGCTTGTCTTGAAACCTTATACTCTTTTGCAATTTCTGAAAGGCTATAATCTTCTTCAAGGTATACCTCTAAATAAACTTGTTGTTTTTCAGAGAGCAAATTTTTATAATACCCAAGCATAACAGTCACTTCCACAATGTTTTTAATTTCCATTTATATCACCACTTACTATTTTATCACTTCCCCTTGTTTTTGTCAAGTTATTTGGCTTTACAAAAACAACTATCTCTGTTATTCGTTTTTGCCACTAACGTAATAATTCGGTGCTATTTTGTTTTTCAAACGTAAGTTTTGTATAAAATTTATCATACACTCGCTTTTCACTTTAAACCTGTAAAATCTTCAAGATCCATGTTAATATAATTGTTTTCTCTATTTTAGCTATGTTATTCAAACTCATTTTAAAAACTATAAGGCACAATCAGTTGCGACGAGAGAACGTCCTTTGGTTTTTCAACCATTGGATTATTGTATACTTGAGGAGGTAGTTGAAAAACTTGAAATATCAGGAACAAGTTAACCCACTGATTCGCAACATAATCGCATGTTATTCCTTCATATGGAGCACCTGAATCTGATGCTGTATAACTATAAAGTCCAGAATTAACGCTTTCATTTTGTGAAATTCCAAAATAATAGGTGTTAAGTTTTTGATTATCATATTGCACTCCAATCTCGGGTTTAATCGTAAAAGTATGATTTTCATTTCCAGAAATTAGAGGAATATCATATTTTATACGACCCATAAATCCTGAGGAGTTTCCTGTGATATCATTTTGAGCACTCACTGCAAAAAAAACATATGGTGTTAAAAGTTTCTCTTCCTCCTCTAGCATTACAGGCATATAGCGATTATTCAGCTGCTGCATCGCTGATGTATATCCCCAAACTTTAAATTATAAAACATCGGAAATAGCCGTCCTGCAATACTTGTTTCTGTGTGTGGTGTCCTAATTAACTCAAGTCTGCCGTAGTTGTCATAAAAATAGAATTTAGGACTGCGGTATATTACGCCGGAAGTATCCAAAGAAACCGTTTTGATATTACAATAGGGATTTGGTGTAAGAAAAGCTTGCGCCCCTATATTGCATAGATTTTCCGGGGCAATCATATTATTAAACATCATTTGAAGCGTGGTTAACATAGCTCTCCCATTTAAAAAAAGAGAAATCAAAACACACATAAGTCCCATTATATTATATTATATTATATTATATATTTCTTTTTCATAATATTCCCTTTTTTTAAATGCTGTACGTCATAATCAACTCCGAAGATAAAATGGTTTTCGCTTTAACCACCATCGGACTATCAAATACGGCATTTGGAAGTTGATTTGCTTGAAATTCTAAATAAAAATTTAATCTTTGATTTGCAACATATACAAAATTTAACGCCTCATACGGTCCCCAAGAATCAGTCGGAGCATACTGAGAAAGCCCGGAATCCATACTTTCTGTCTGAGAAATTCCAAAGTAATAGTTATTTAGTGTTGAGCTATCATATTGAAGCCCTACTTCTGGTTCAATCATAAAAGTATTGCTTTTACTCCCAAAAAATACGGGTGCACCGTACTGAAGTGTCGCCATAAATCCCTTTGAAGTTCCTGTTATATCGTTTTCGCCACTCGCCTCAAATATTCCATAGGACGTGATCCAGTTCTCCTGAAGTCCAAGCAGTATAGACATCGAACGATTATTAAGCTGTTGCATCGCCCACGAATTTCCATATTTAGAATTATAAGAAACAGGGGAAATTTGTCCAACAATCTCAGTGGAAAGACTCTTATTTCCAAATAGTTCATAACTTCCATAAGTATCATAAAAATCAAACTTCTGGCTCGTATAAGTTACTGCTGGAAGTACCCATGATACTGAGCGGGTATTGCAATAGGGATTTGGTGACACAAATGCTTGAACACCTAATCCCCATGGATTCTTTGGAGCCATCACATTATTTATGAGCTCTTGCTCCGATAGTTGTTTAGGAATATATTGATGAACATTGACAGAAAAAGCAAAGCATGGCACCGAAATTATTAGTATTATTGTAGCATATATCTTATTCATCGCAGCTCCTTTAAGCAAAAAAATAGAGCTTCAGCTCTATTTTTTATTATTTTTTTGGAGCGTGGAACGGGTCTCGAACCCGCGACCTCAACCTTGGCAAGGTTGCGCTCTACCAACTGAGCTATCCGCGCATTTACTTCAATTTATAATGTTACGAAAACTCACTCTCGCCTATTGCTATAGAATTATACCAAAAAACATTTAGCATGTCAACACTTGAAAATTAACCGCAAAAAATATATAAAGATTCATCGTTATAGCTATCAGTTCGTAATCTATATTCGATATTTGTTTACTTACAAATAACTTAATGACATTGAGATATATCCCTCTCATTTAGTTAGCTAGTTCCTATGCGCTACTCTCAACCCATCCGTGCGTGATTCCAACTCTTTCAGCTTTATCATAACCTACTTAATGGCAGTTTTGCCCAAAGACTTTAACACGAAGCGTTACTGCAAATGGATAATGTAAAGAGGCGATTTTATTGAAAATAAACTTTTAGGAAAGCCAGAAGATATGTGCCGCCAAGCAAATACGTAACCTATGGCAAAAAAAATATTGGTTATAGGGTGTCACCAATATTCGATGATCGGCCAAATGATTGACGCAAAATTAAAATATGTTAATTTACCTGGTGGTGCGAGTTGCAAAGTTATCTCTTGCAATTAATTTATATTTATATTACAATAAACTGTAGGCAGGTATGTAAAATTCAATTAAAGGAGCATTAATTTTTATGAAGAAAAAAATTGTTATTGCTGGAATAATTTTAGCACTATCATCCCTAACGTTTGCAGGTACAGGTGTATCAAAAGAAAGTCAAACAAATGTTGTTGGAATGAAATCTCGATATTTCAATACTTTCTATGAAATGTGGGCAAACGATTATAGTACTTTTAATCAAATACTTCTTCAGCCTGTATTAGGCGCAACTCCAAGTATAAATACTGTTTCACTTGGGTTTATGGAATGGCAAATGTCGCCAACAACAAACCAATTTGCTATATATTCGGGGTTAAATCAAAAAGGGCAGCTTATCAGTGAATGGTTATCTCCGCAAAACCCTGCGGTTGGTGGAAGTATTGATCCAGAATATTATGCTTGGACTTATGCTAAATTTCAAAATCCTGGTGTAAATATGTTGCTTTCATTTGGAGGATATACTTATGGAGGTATCTGGGACCAACTAGCTAATGCAAATCAATCTCAAATAGAATCATTAGCACAGCTTTTAGTCACTACTTGTACGACAAATTATCCTGTATATAATTCATGGACATGGTTCAATCAAACAGCAGCTACTCAAGTAGGAACGGTAACATTAAATGGAATTGATTTCGATTTCGAACCTACAACTGGTGGCACAACTGGCGTTACAGAGGTAATTACTCAAGCTCAAATAAACGCATTATCTTCTCTTATTGCAGACATTCATGCACTCAACGAAAATCTTATGATTACCATCGATGGAAGATCATGTTCTGCTGATGGTCCAGGACTTACTTCAAGCATGGGGCCTAATGGAACAGCGCCCGCAACTGCAGGAGAATTAGTTCCATTACTTCAAAGTCCTGTTATGGCTGATGTTGCTTATGTAAATGTGATGGGATATGATTCGGGAAGTACCTATTATGATCAAACGGGATATCAACAATCATTAGCAAACTATGCTCATTATATTGGGGCATCAAAAACTGTCGCTGGGCTTTCCGCATGTTCACAATATCTAGGTATTACAGATTCTATCTCTACGCTTGAAACTAAAGCAAACTATATTTCTTCATATGGATATGCTGGCGCAAGTTTTTGGACTCTTGGACCAGATCTAATAGCGGTAGCTCAAAGCACACCTATGTCAACCTACACAACTGATATTGCTAATAATTTATAATAAAATATGTTATAATAGATATATAAATATCGAAGTTGAAATAAATGAAACGGGAAGAGTTGCGAACTCATTCCCGTTTTTTTTATTGTCCTGTCGTTTAGCAATTTTTAAAGCACCAAAATTTGCAGATTAACCAAGAATGAAGAGAGAACTGCTCGGAAAGTATACGAAAGTAAAAAAAAACCTAGTCGGTCTCTTTAGTGTTTTAAAAAATATTTGAATGTTCATAAAGTTAAATGCAAAAACGAACTTGTAAACATGTATTATAGATGTACAAACTGCCAAAATAAATTCCAACAAAAGTAAGCTGACGAAGCGACTATATGCAATATACTCAATTATGACTTTGAATTTATGAATGAAGCGAAAAGAGAAAAGACCGCAGATTATAAAAAAGAAATACTGAAAAACAAATACTTCTCTAAAAACTTTATTACCAAAGAATATTTTTAAAACTTTATGAATTTATTTAACAATGAAGTAATGATGATTGAGCAATGTAGCAAATCAAAAACAAAACTGGATACTTTGCAATATGTCACCCTTAGCGAAGCCGAGAGATCTATCCCTGTAAAATTCGAGATGTCTCCTGATCGGTCGACATGACAACATTGTCAGGGTTTGTTTTGAACCCACTCTAGTCAAATACACTTAAATGCACGAGGCATGAATAGATTTAAAGAAAATTTTTATTCATTGATAACTTCTAGACGATGAAATAAAAAAATATTCAAGATATTGATTCAATCCATAATTTTGGATGAAAACAATAACTTGAACATATTATTTAATATTTACTGTACCTTAAGTATGGTGCGAAAGGGGGGAGTCGAACCCCCACGCCGAAGGCGCTAGATCCTAAGTCTAGTGCGTCTGCCAATTCCGCCACCCTCGCAACAGGATGAAAATTAAATGGTGGGTCATGCGGGGATCGAACCTGCGACAACACGATTAAAAGTCGTGTGCTCTACCAACTGAGCTAATGACCCATTACTACACATTTTTTTAAGTGCTTTTGTGGCGCACCTGGAAGGATTTGAACCCACAACCTACGGATCCGAAGTCCGACGCTCTATCCAATTGAGCTACAGATGCATCCTAAAAAATTTCTGGGGTGATCGACGGGACTTGAACCCGCGACAACAAGAATCACAATCTTGCGCTCTACCATCTGAACTACGACCACCATTAGAGATTAATGGCGAGCCTGAAGGGATTCGAACCCCTGACCCACGCCTTAGAAGGGCGTTGCTCTATCCAGCTGAGCTACAGGCTCTCAATATGGAGCGGGAGACGAGGGTCGAACTCGCGACATTCAGCTTGGAAGGCTGACGCTCTACCAACTGAGCTACTCCCGCATTACATTGACAAAAAAATGGTCGGAGTGAAGAGATTCGAACTCCCGACCCACTGCTCCCAAGGCAGTTGCGCTACCGGACTGCGCTACACTCCGAACACTGTCTGTTATCTTAGCATCGCTGCTTTTCCTAACGGACAAGATTTATTTTACCATGTATCAAGCCATTTGTCAACAGCATTTCATATATATTTTTGTTTTTGTTTTTAAACCTCTATTAAATAAACCACTCGAGTCATAAAATGCCAGAATTCTTATACCCTCTCACATTTATGTTAACGACTTTATCATCTCTTTTTTCTTAAAAATGCCGGCACATCAATGACTCCAACATCTAATCCATCATCATCAGAATCACTATCAAAACTTGATCTTACTCTAAAATCTGAACCTTCTTCAAGAAAAAGCGCTTCTCTTTGCTCTGGTTTGTGAAGGGGGTCAACTTTTTTATTTTCAAAATCCGTTGCAATAACCGTTACCCGAAGGAAATTTTCCATATGCTCGTCAATCACAATTCCATACATAACATCTAAATCTTCATTTCCTGAAGTTTTGATAATGTTTTCGGCAATTTCACTTGCCTCTTCTAGTGTGAAATCAGGCCCCGCTGTAATATTTACAAGTACTTTATATGCACCTGAAATTGGTTTTTCTAAAAGTGGATTATTCAATGCTTTCTCAGTAGCAATAGTAACTCTATCAACCCCTTCAGCCTCTCCAAACCCTAGCATTGCAATACCAGAATCTTTCATCACTGCATTAATGTCAGCAAAGTCTAAGCTCACATATCCGCTGCGCGTTATTACTTCCGACATACCTTGAACAGCAATTCTTAACACGTCATTAGCGGCTTTGAATGCATTTTGAAGTGTAATTTTACGCTCTGGAAGCTCTCGTAATTTATCATTTGGAATAATTACAATAGCATCTACATACTCTCTTAACTTCTCTATCCCGATATCTGCGTTTCTTTTTCTTTTTGGACCTTCAAATCCAAAAGGCTTAGTAACAATCGCAATGGTTAAAATACCCATTTCTCTTGCCACTTCCGCAATTACAGGCGATGCACCTGTTCCAGTTCCGCCGCCCATCCCAGCAGTAATAAACAGCATATCCGTATTTTCAAGAACTGCAACAATTTTCGCCTTATCTTCTTCAGCAGCTAGTTTTCCAATTTCCGGATTTGCTCCCGCTCCAAGTCCTTTAGTTAGTTTATCTCCAAGCTGAACTTTTATTGAAGCTTTAGATTTTTTTAAATCTTGAGCATCTGTGTTTGCAACAGCAAACTCAACTCCAACAATTCCACTATCCACCATATCATTAATTGTGTTGCCTCCGGCACCACCTACACCTATTACCTTAATTTTAGCTCTTAGTTCATCAAATTCTGCCATCTCTTCCCCCTTCTAAAATACCTCTTCTAATGTTTTTTTCGCCTTGTTTTTCAATTTTGTAAAAAGTCCTTCACCTTTTTGTTTTTTTATTTTTACTCTCTTCACTTTTGGCGGTTTAACTACTCTACGCTCAGCAACAATTTCTTCGACTTCTTGTTTCTCAATTTCTTTGTTTTTTGGCACAACTTGTTCTTCATTTTGTTCCTCTAAAAAATGTAAAGCATATTCGGCACTCATTCCAACAAGAGCCGTCGACTCCTGGCTATTTAGCGTTTTCCACTCCATCTTAGTCGTTGCATTGATGCGCTTTACTTTAGGAGAATTAAAATACCGTTCAGCCCATTCAGTCACCTTATCAAACTCACTACTTCCCCCGGTAAATATGTAAGAAGCAATCTTTTCATGAGCAAACCCAGCGCTTCTAAGGGCTTTTATGGTTAATTCAAAGATATCTTCCATTCTGCTTTCGATAATCGCTTCTAGATGTTTTTTTTCTACCACAAAAAAGTGTTCTGCTTCCCCCTTGTTTTGAATCGGAAAATTTACCAATATTTTAGTTCCATCAACTTTCAAATAACGATTGTAATGAATTTTAAGATTTTCTGCTTGTTCAAATGTGAGCTTTAGAAGCTCTTTAATATCTTTTGTCACATGATATCCACCAATTGAAATGGTTTTTACAAAAATCAGTTTATTAAATCGATATAAGCTAATTTCGGTACATACCTCACCGATATCAACCACAATAACCCCATTTTGTATTTCTCTCTCTTTAAGCAGTATTTTTGACGTGCTCATGGTGTTAATCGAACAAGTTGGTTTGCACTGAGACCAAGTTCTCATAACATTGAACACCGCTTGAATTTTTTCATCCATTTGGGTATAAAAAAGCGAAAACCTAAAACTAAAAGTTCGATTAAATTTATAATTCATATACTCTGAAATATTCATTCCATCCACTTTAATATTCCAAAAACTACTTCCAATAATATTTTTTTGTACATAATACTCGTCATTATAATAGTTCTCTTGCACATTTTTCAAGTACTCTTGAGTAATATGACTCTCTTTAGTTGACATTCTCTCATCTTCGATAATATCAGTCTCAGTCTTAACGGCTTTAACATTAAAAAAAAGTTTAGAAATCTCTTTCCCTTCAAGCACCTTGCTTGAATTTGAAAGTTTTGTTATAAACTCCTCTAAATTACGTTCTAAATTTTCATACTTCTTATCTTTAAGTTGTGATTCTCCATCTAGAAGTTTTGTGAAATACTCAATATAATCTAATTCTTGTGCTGCTTTATCCACAGACACAAGGAGACCTTTTAACTTGTAACTTCCCACATCAATAAATCCAACAATCTCTTTTTCGCCCATTTAATTTTCCTTCACAGCATAATTTTTAAATCGTATATCGATGTAACTTACTTTGGTGTTTTGTGACGTTAGTTTTTCATAAAGTTTTAGCGCGATATCGTATTTTTCGGCCTTGACTTTTGCATCTGTTTTTATAATAAGGCCATTTGTGAAAATGATATCCACTTCTCCAGGTAAAGAATCAACCTCTTGAATTTGGATTTGATAACTAGAGGGGATATTGTTAATGATCCCGATGGTTTTTTTTAACTCACTTATATTTCCTACTTTGTACTTTAGAAGCTGCAAATTGGGAAAGCTCGACTGAGCGCCAATAATATCTCCATTTTGATCAAACGCATACCAATTTTTTGAATTTGTAAAAAGCGCATACCCGATAGGTATCTGTGTTATAAAATTAATTGTAACAGTATTTGGAAATTCTTTTTTAATCGCCACACGATTAATTCTAACATCTTTTTCAAGCATGTTTTGTAAATGGCTCGTCGGGATAAACCAGATATTTTGACCAATCAACGCCTGTTGAAGCTCTCCTTCTACATCGCTTATGAGTTGGGTATCTGAAGATTGAACACTAAAATTAACTGTTTTTACAATAAAATAACTACTTGAAACAAAGTGAAGCCCCCATAAAAAGGCGATATAAAGAACTATTATTGGAAAAAACAATTTAATAAACGTTCTTATTCTCATACTTTTCATACCTCGCTTATCTAAATAACATCATATGACAGACTCCGTATAATGTCAACTAATTTCTATTAATATTACGGTACTTATTTGCAAATTTTTCGGCTAAATAAGTGATGTTCCCCGCACCCATGAAAATAATTAAATCCCCTTTTTCAGGTGTGAAACCCATAATATTCTCGTTTTCTATCACTTCAATATTGTTCTTATCGCTGGTTTGTCTAGCTAAATCAAGCTCAGTTATTTTGTAAACATTTTCTTCTCCTGCACCATATATTGGCAGTATAAATCCTTTTGAAATCTCAGAAAAAATATTGTAATACGCATCAAATAAAAAATTTGTTCGACTGTATCTATGTGGCTGATATACCACTATCAGCCGCTTTGACTCAAGTGTTTTCGCCGCTTGAATGGTGGCAGAAATTTCTGTTGGGTGATGTGCGTAATCATCAATTATCGTAAAATCTTCTTTATATAATATATCAAAACGCCGTTTTGCCCCAGAGAATTTTTTAATTTGTTTTTTTATTATCTCTTCGCTGATCCCATGTTGATAAGCTATATATATCGCCGCAGTTGCATTTAGAATATTATGACGCCCCGGCAGTATTAGTTCAATATCTTTAAAAATCTCTTTCCCATCAATTATGATATCAAAAAGAGTACACTTTGATTCAGGTCTAATATT
>JAPLKR010000015.1 GCA_026387965.1 Fusobacteriota bacterium
AGGGACATGAATTTTTTGAAAATCTCTTTGAACTAAATCTTGAGTCATCTCTTTTACACATGATTGTATCTCTTTAAAAGGTAGATTGTACTTCTTACAATAGGCAATCGTAACAACTAAAAGTCCAAGTATAAAAATCGCCCCCTTATGTGTATTTACCCCATGAGTTTCAAAGTACATGCGTTCTTCGGCAACTTTACCCAATTCTCGAGACTTTTCAAAAATTTCATTTAAGGTGAGCTCTCCTTCTACAAGAAGGACTAATTTTTTAAAATAACTATAAAGTCCTACACTACTATCTAAAAAATGATAGATATTCATATCTGTATGTTTTCCACTGCTTTTCGCAGTTATTAGTCCTGGTTTTGGCCACGTTACAGCTTCATAAAGTAGTGATTGACATGCTAGTGTTGCCAGCATTTCATCTAATACTATCTCCATAAATTCACCCATTTTTTAAATTGATTTACACGTTTTGTCATCGCTTCATATAGTTCTATTTCAGTATGATTTTTTTCTTTCACACATACTTTTGCCATTTTTGAACAGATGTAACACTTGCGCAACTCTCTATTCATATTACCTCTTGAGATACTTCTTGTTTTTTCAAATTCATCCACCATATAGTAGTCTAAATCAAAAAAACGTCCAAGAAAATGATTCTCTTCAATTTGAATACATAATTTCTTGATACGCGTTAACGATTCACGGTATAAATGAAATGTAAAAAAACAAAAATTTCCGTCAAAATGCTCAAATTCTTCTTGTAAAATTATTTTAATTCCTATTTTACTTCTTAGAATTCTAACCGCTTCAAAATATATTCTTTTGCCAAGTGCAGAACGTTTATTTGCTCCTGGTATATTAATTGAGAGTACCAGACAATGCCCAAATTGCTCACATTTTTTTTGAATTTTTTCAAAACGTCTCTCACGCACTTCTAACAAAGCCTCTTGATATCTATGAATTTCAACAATTTTTCCAAACTCAGCTTTTTGAATTTTTTTGAATTTTTTCAACGCATCTCCTCCCTTTTTCAGACTGTAAAAATTTTATAGTCGATTCAGGTAGCATATCCGATAGTTTTTCATATTCTGATTTTTTTATATACTCTCTCACTTTAGACGCCGAAATAACTCCCTCAGCTGATTCAATTCTTTTTAAAACTTTCACCTCAACACCAAATTGTGGCAAGAGATTTTGGATACTCAAATTATAACACTCAGTTATATTACAGTTGGGCTCAGTTCCAATATACCTCTTATCAATTCCTAATATTTCACAAAAATACTTCCCAAAAATAGTTACATCTAAATTTGTATAAACTTGTGTCATATCATCATTTTTTTTCAAAAAATACGTTGGAAAAGTTTTGCTTGAAATAATATATTCACCACTTAATATCACTTTCACATTTTTCAAGTCTTCAACACCTAGTTTAACCATTTCAAATCGACTCTGTGTATCAAAAAGAGAAAGGTCTTCTTCAAGCACAAATACAATCACTTCCTCACTCTCCTGTGAGGCTGTTTCAATTAAATAACGATGACCCTTTGTAAACGGATTGCAATTCATAACAATAGCTGAGCGCTTAACATGCGAATTCAACTCCAGCTTACTCGCTAATGCTTTAAGTATGCTCTCTATTCGCCCTATTCCCCCTTCAAAAAGTACAACTCTCTCTGTATGCGCAACTTCTTGAAAAAGTGTTTTCTCAAAGACATCTAGATTTTCTATTTTTGAAAAAAGAAAAAAGTGAAATATAGAATTTTGATTACACTCTGATTGTAAAATACTTAGAAGCTTACTTAGCGCCCCACTTCCTTGAATACTTTTAGCAATGGCAAAACATTTAAAAACATCTTTTTCTTTCGAACCTGTTCCGACCAATTCACTATTTATGTATAGATTAATTGTGGTGTCAATTCCCTCTTCATATTCTAATTCAAAGTGATTTAAAAAGGCTTTTGCATTATTACGTTCAATTTTATCAAAATCGTAAGCTATTTTTATCTCAAACATTCCTATCCTTTCATGGGATATATCACGTCTATCACACTGCCGTCTCGATACTCAACAACACCAATAATTTTATTTTCAAAACTAATTTCGCTTGGTACCCCTGTTATTGAATAAGCCATTTCCTTCAACTCTTCAATGGTATATAGACTCAATCCTTCACTTTTCAATATTTCAATTAAATCCACATGCTTTGGATTTACGGCGATACCTCTTTCCGTCACGACCACATCTACACTCTCTCCAGGTGTCGTAATGGTCGTTACCATCTCTTTAACAATTGGAAGTCTTGCTTTGACTAAATTGGTTACAATGATGGTAAGCTTTGCCCCTGCTGCAGTATCGGAGTGACCGCCACTTCCCCCCATTATCATTCCATTTGATGCCGTGGTTACGTTAACATTAAAATTGATATCAACTTCAGTGGCCCCAAGTATCACCACATCTAAATTATTTACAATAGCCCCTTTACAATGTGGGTTTCCATAAAGAGAAGCTGACATCGCTTGATGCCTTGGATTTTCTTTTACAGATTGTATGGCATCTAAATCAAAACATTGTACATCAAACAGGGTTTTAAAAAGCCCCTCTTTGAGCATCTCAACCATATAACCGGTAATCCCTCCTGAAGCAAAACTACCTGTAATGTTTTTTGAAATCATGAGTTTCTTCACCTCTTTAGCTACGGCTAAAGAGGTGCCACCAGCGCCCGTTTGAAATGAAAACCCCTCTTTAAGATATCCAGAATATTCAATCACTTTAGCAGCCATTTTTGCTATTTTTAATCCCAAGGGGTCTTTGGTTATCTGAGTTGTTCCTGATACGATACCTTTGGGATTTCCTATCGATTCTACCACGATTACACTATCTATTTTATGTTGAAATATCTCAATTGAGGTATTGGGATAAGGAACTAAATTATCCGTAATCGCTACAACATGATTTGCATAATCTGCATCTACATGTGCATACCCAAGTACACCACATGCTGATTTTCCATACACACCATTCATATTTCCATATTCATCACAGCTAGGGGCTGCGATAAAAGCAACATCAATTTTAACTTCACCAGACTCAATCGCTCTAGCTCGTCCACCATGAGTTTGCATAATAACTGGGTACTTCAATTTCCCCGACGAGACACATTTAGCCACTGGTCCACTCATGTAATTGGTGTATATTTTCACAACTTTCTGACTCTCTATCCATTTTACCATTGGCTCATGAACTGGAAAAAATGAACTTGAAACCAAACAAATATCTTTTACATCATACCTCTCTAAAACAGAAAATACTAAATTTATTACGCTATCACCATTTCTCAAATGGTGGTGAAAAGAGAGTGTCATCCCATCAAATGGTGGAAATTTGTCGAAAAATTCCTTTATCGATAGAAAAATTTTTCTCTCCCCTGGACATTTTGGTTTAACATGAACTTGAGTAAGTTTTTTCACATTCATATCACTAAAAACCCCCGAGAATTCTCTAACTTCACCATATCCTTCGATATGCTTTGGAATCTTACGCATCATACTCTACCCCCGAAACTTTAAGGCCCATTTTCTTAGCCAGTTGATATATTCTTTCTGCTCTTTTTACAATTGGGCTATCTATCATCTTTCCATCAAGTGAAAATACACCAAACCCTTTTTTCTTAGCTTGTTTCATAGCACAAAGTACACGATAGGCATAGATTACCTCTTTTGAACTTGGTGCATACACGCTGTGAATCGTTTCGATATGACGTGGGCTGATACTTGCTTTCGCCATCATTCCAAAACGCTTACCCTCTTCACTATCTTGCACTAAAAACATTTCATCAACGACATCTGTATAAGGTGTGTCAATCGCTAATATTCCTAAGGCTTTACACACAACAGCAACTCGATTTCTAGCATATTGAATTTCAAGCCCTTCTTTCGTTCGCACTACACCTAAATCTGCCGTTAAATCCTCTCCCCCAAGAAGGAGCCCCTTTACTCTTTTGGATGCTTTTGCTATATCAAAAGCCGTCTCAAGTGCTATTGCTGACTCAATAATGGCAAAAATTTCAGTTGAACTGTTCATCATTTCTAACTTTTTATCTAATACAATAATATCTTCCACGGTAGCTTTGGGAAGTAGAATATAATCAAGTTCAAAGCGACAAACTGCTTCTATATCAAGTTCAAAATCCTCAGTTTCGACCGCATTAATCCTTACCATGGTCTCACAATTTTTATATTTATATGTTGTAAATGCTTGAATAATTAAATTTCTCGCACTATCTTTTTCACTTTGGGCCACAGCATCTTCTAAATCAAAAATGATCACATCAGCATCAAAAAGGTCAGCTGTTTGAACCATTCCAGGATTATTGCCCGGAATAAAAAGAAAACTTCTCTTTAACCCTTTCATTTTTCCTCCCCCGCTCGAAGTAGTGCCGTTTTAACTCTCGCGAAAATAGCAAAATCAAGAGCACCCTTATCTTCGATTTTAATACACACATCTTTAACTTCAAACTCTTCTAAAACTTTTAGAATCGTTTCATATATACTTTTTTCAAATTGTAATTTCACAATGCTGTCAATCTCGATTTTAACACCACTGTTCGGTGATACAAAAACTAAGAGATCATTTGACTCTAAACTTCCTGAACTACTCGATTTTATTATCTTCAAAACTCCTCCTAAATACATGTAACTTTCTATTTACATCATATCATATTTTCTCGAAAAATTAGAATCAATTTTCTACTTAATTTTACGAATAAATGGTTCCAATTATAACACATAAATCTGACTTCCACTCCATATATTGTTAAACCAATATAACTTTAAAACTTTTTTATTATATGTATATTTATCGATGAAAACAGAGCCATTTCATCACAATCTAAGTAAAATTCAGTATAATTATTCAAAAATTTTAAGTATTATTTTGATGCCTCTTATGATATAATATACTGTCACAATCAGAAAGGGGTATGTGTAAGTCAATATGAAAAAAAATAATGAAGTTAAATATGTTAGAAAAGACTTAAAAAAGAGTTTAAAAAACAGACACATTCAACTCATTGCCCTTGGAGGTATAATCGGTTCTAGCTTTTTTTTAGGAACAGGTTACGTCATATCGAGTATCGGACCGGCTGCATTTCTTGCTTACGCACTCGGTGGATTGATTGTTTATATGGTAATGTTATGTCTTGGCGAACTCTCTGTGGCACTTCCAACTTCTAGCTCTTTTGTAAGTTATGCTGCAGAATTTGTATCTCCTGCATGGGCTTGTGGAGTGGGATGGACCTATTGGATAAATTGGGTTGCTTATATCCCCTCTGAATGTATTGCTGGTGGTATTATTATGCATCATTTTTTTCCACTTATTCCTGTATTTTTCTGGGCCGTCTGCTTTGGCCTTCTCGTAACCGTCATAAATTTAACTAATGTCGGCGCTTTTGGAGAGTTAGAATTTTGGCTTGCAATAATTAAAATAGCAGCCATTCTATTTTTCATTGCTGCTGCTGTATTAATCTTTATTGGAATTTTCCCTATTCATGGAGCGCATCATATTATAGGTGCAAAATATATCACTGGAGATGGCGGTTTTTTCCCAAAAGGGAAGCTTATCATCTTTACAAGCATGGTTATGTTGCTTGTAAATTATCAAGGTTCTGAAATAATTGGACTCGCCTCGGCAGAATCACAAAATCCCGCTGAAAGCATTCCAAAAGCTGTGAAAAATGTATCTTTTAGAATTATTGCAATTTTCTTAATCCCTATATTTCTTCTCGTTTTAATATTCCCTTGGAATATTGCTAACCTATCACAATCAGTATTCTCTGATGCATTAAGCTTTTATGGTATGCGATGGGTTTCGGGAATTTTCACTTTAGTTGTTCTGTCAGCAGCATTGTCATGCGCTAATAGCGGAATGTATGGAACAGTCCGAGCTCTTTATGGTCTTGCTAAAGAAGGGATGGCTCCCAGAAGTCTGAAAATGCTTAACAAGAACAGTGTCCCACAAAATGCTATTATTGTTACGATTCTAGCCATTTGGATTTTTTTGATTATTTCATATTTTTTCTCAGCGTCATCTATTTTTGCGGCACTTTTGAGTATTTCTGGTTTCACTGGAGGTATTTGCTGGATTTCTATCTGTTGGTCTCAATATAATTTTAGAAAACGTCTTCACCAAAATGGGTACTCTGCTAATGATCTCACATTCAAGATTAAGGGATTTCCTTATATTACATTTTGTGCTATTTGGGTACAAGTTGGTTGTTTAGTTTTCGTTCTCTTCAACCCTGAACTAAGAATTGCTTGTTATTTTGGTATCCCAGCACTTGTTATTCCCATTCTTATTGCGCATTTCAAAAAGTTTAAAGTTCCTACTGAGCGAAGAACTGTATCGTTTGCTAAGACATTTCCAAATAGAAAAATATAACTGATTCCCCCATCTAGAAAAAGTCCTTGTTGAGGCCTATATACCACCCCACGAAAATGGAAACCCAAATTTATTAAAAAAATCTACCTATGCAAATGCTCAGGTAGATTTTTTAGTTGCATTAACTTTTTAAAAAACCCATATCTACTAAGCTGAATATATTAGAATTTATATTCAAGACTTGCACTATAGCATCTCCCTGAAGTCATGTAACCAGGTTTAAACACAGGTGTTGCATTAAATAAATTATTAATAGCTAAAATAACTGTGGTATTTGCCGCTAACGCATAAGAATCTTGAACATTAAATGTCCAAATAGGTGCAAGTGACCATTGATTATACGTCTCTGCGTACATACCCTCAAAATAATTCATCTGCATACCGATATTATTTTGCCCCATCAAATAATTCAGTCCACCATTTACCATGTTTTTTGGTTGATATGGAACATTATTAATGCTCGAATATTGGTAAACCACATACGTCATAACACCCGGTGCAAAATTATAAGTCACTTTACCCGTATATTCATTCCATGCAACTGGTGAATTATAGTTTGTTAGCATTATTGGAGTCGTCACACTATACAATGGAACAGGTGATTCTGGAATCAAAGGATCAGCTGAATAAATAATTAAATTATTTGCATGCATATTTTCTGCTTTAATGCTTGCTTCTACACTTTGAGTTTTGTAGTATACACTTCCACCTAGTGAGGTTGTACACTGTCTTGTGTTAACATTCATCGGTGTAATATAGTAGTCAAATGGGAAGGCAATAATGTAATTTTTTAAGGGTTGATTAAAGCTATCTTGATCAACATTGGTAGTAAATCCAAATCCATTTCCTACCTGCTGATTGAGTTCAATCCCTGTTTTTGAGTTGATTTGATTTTGAGTTGAATTCACCGTATTAGTTCCAGTAGGTTCGATAATGGCTTTGGCATATTCTACACCAACATTCGCTGTAACTACAGTAAATGGATTATTATTAAAATGAATTACATCGTTCACATTTGTTCTAACCACAGAGGTAGAATTTTGCATGCTCGCATCATTATAGGTGTTTGTATCCCATTTAATATGGTTATTCCAAGAGCTTGCAAGGGGGACTGTAACATTTTTGTACTCATTTTTATAGAAAGCATCTACAAAAGCACTGGTGCAAAACCATGTGCCAAGATATGGGTCTTGCATTGACGCATTTGGAATAATAATATTTTCGTCATTTGTATAAGACGAACTATAATTTAACCCTGCAACTGAAGAATAGTTCACTTGTTTTACAAGAGTATTGGTTAAATACAGATCGCTATCGCTCTCTAAAACAGAGTAATTTTGTCTTGGATATGTCCCCGAATTATATGGTGAAGGATTAGTCGGATAGAGCGTACTCACTGGAATATAACTCGTACTTCCTATATTATAGCCGTAAAATGCCCAATTTTTATATTTTGCATCTAAATAATACGCATTAAGACTTACTCCTTGATTATTTGCATCAAGGCCTGGCATATCGTGTCCGTAATGAAAATAAATGCTTGCATCTTTTTCTGCATTTTCTTTATACAAATCCACAAGCACTTGGCTCCCATCGAGATGATTATATCCACCTGTTCCCACTGTTATCTCATTGTTTTTATTTTCCATACCGGGAATAATCACCACATTTTGTGGCATTAAGGGCATTAATGGCATTCCCCCCTGAAAGGCTAAATCACTAGACAAAGGAGCCGATGATGCAGATGTGGAAGCACCACTGCTTGGAGAACTTGCTAAAGCTATAAACGATATCGCAACACTAAATATTGAAAGTAATATGATTTTCTTATATTGTACTTCAAAAAGAATAAAATACGCACCTCTATTTGCAAGCAATTCACTATGAGTTCCACTCTCAACTAGTCTTCCATTGCTCATTACATATATTTTATCATACTGATTCATGTAAGTAAGGCGATGTGTAATGGTAATAATTCCACACTCATCGAAATTTTCAAAGATCATCTCCATAATTTTTGCTTCCATATGTACATCTAGTCCAGCTGTGATTTCATCAAGAATGATAAAATTTCTTTTTGAAAGAAGAGCTCGAGCTAACGCTAATCTTTGCCTTTCCCCTCCTGAAAGAAGCATCGCATTCTCACCAACACTACTCTCAAGCCCCTTTTCAAGTGTTTGATACCACCGAGTTAACCCCACACGATATAGCACTTGAATAATTTCACTATCTTCAACATCATCATTTGCAATCCTCATATTATTTCTAATGTTGGTATGAAAAAAATAACTTTTTTGCGCAACCAAAGCGACGGCATTTTCGATACTACTTTTCAAAATTTTTTCTTTAGTTTTTCCATTATAAAGTAGCTCTCCTTGTGGCTCAAGCCATGAAAGAATCACTTGTGATAGTGTACTCTTTCCACTACCACTTTGTCCAACAATGGCAATTTTTTCACCTTTATGAATAGAAAACGAAAGTTCTCTTAGCGCATAGGTATCTGCATTCGGATACATATAACTCACGCAATTCGCTTCAATTTTTTCAATACTTTCAAAAGCTATATTCAGATCTCTACTCTCTTCCTCTGCAAGTGATTCTAGTTTAAAAATGTTTTCTGTAGAGTGCTTTACAATCTCTAACTTATGAAATAACTCTCCAACTGGCAGCGCTCCTTCAAAAAGTGAAAAAACAATTAAAATGAGCATGGGAAGTAGTACCCCCTGGATTTTCCCCTCTGAAACGAGTTTTACGCCTGCGAGTAAACAAAAAAATAAGGCAAAATTAGAGAGTAGTAAATTCATTTGACTTGAAAATGTTTTTAGTTTTGCTAACTTGAATTCTAATTGATACCCTTTTTCTTGTTCTAAATCAATTTCCATTCTCGCTCTTGAACGGGTATTATTTACAATAATTTCGATGAAATTATTAAAAAAATCCATCACTTTTACCTTTACTGTGCCCGATATTTCTTCATTTTTTTTATTAAGACCTTGTCCATACCACCACAAAATGAGGGGCAATACAATAATACAAAGAATATAAAATAGAATGAAAATCAGCGCAATCGTAGATGAAAAAAGAGTTAATATTAACACTCCAAGTAGCCCTACAGCAATGGACGTTATAAATGGGTTAAATGTTCTAAGATAAAAATCTTGCAAACTCTCGACATCATCCATTAAATGCGTCAGAACGCGTTCTTTATCTAGAACTACAACTTCTGCATATTCAATTCCGGTTACTTTTTTATATAACCATGTTCTAATACTCTTAATCATTTTAAATGTCGTATTGTGAGAAGTAATTCTCTCCACATAGCGAAGCGCAGCACGCGATACCCCAAATAAACGAATTAGAACCACTGTTGTCATAACCATAGAAACATCTGGATGAAGCGCGCAAAATGCAATTAAATAAGATGAATACCCAAATAGACCCACAGAACTTAAAATTGTCGCTGTAGAAAACAATATGACTAGAAGGGGAAAAGTTCTATGCTCTTTAAACATAAATTTTACGAGTTTTAACACCGCCATATTCGTTTTGTCTCCTCTACGAGTTTACAATATTCACCTGATGCCTCAAGCAGTTCCTTTGGACTACCATTCTCAGCAACAATTCCATCTTTTAAGAAAAGAATTCTTCCACTATTTTGTAAAGTGGCTAATCTATGAGCAATTATAATCACCATTTTATCTTTCATTACATTTTGAATAATTTCAGTTATTTTTGCTTCACTTTGGGCATCTAATGCTGAAGTAGGCTCGTCCATTATAATTATAGGCGTATTTTTAATAAGCGCCCGTGCGATAGCTAACAGCTGCGTCTCCCCACCACTTAAAAATTGCCCCCCTTCAGCAAGACGTGTAGAAAAGCCTTGAGGTAACTTTTCTAGCACTGCGCTAAGTCCTACAGCCTCAATTGTCTTGTTAACAAACTCCATGCTTGCATGTGGATTTGCATGAGTTAAATTCTCTAAAAATGTTTTTTTAAAGAGTACGGGGTGCTGGGGAACATATGCAAAATATCTATTCCAACACCCTTTGTCCATACATCGAATATCTTTTCCATCCACTAAAATTTTTCCCTTATAGTTTGTGATAATATTCATTATTATGGCAACTAAAGTCGTTTTTCCTGAACCGCTAATACCAGTTAACGCAATTTTTTCACCTCTGCTCAATGAAAAATGAATATTTCTAAGTTCAAAAGGAGTTTCTTCAGCAATCACCTTTTTCGCTCTATTTTGGTATGAAAAATACTCGATTTGAATCTCAATGTCGCTTAGTGTTTTTACTTCACTATCTGACTCTTCATATAAGTTTTCTTCTTTCACACTTTCTAAAATTGGACTAAGAGTGTTTAATGCTGATTTGCCCGAAAGACTTGCATGAAATTTTAGTCCTAAAGTTCTTATCGGTTGATAAAATTCAGGGCATAATAGTAGCATCAAGAAAGCCACTTGAAACCCCATTTGCCCATATAGTAGTCTCAGTCCAAGTGAAACTGCAACAAGTGCGGTTGATATCATTGCCATAAACTCTAGCACAAAAGCTGACATAAAACTAATTTTAAGAACATGCATGGTTCGAATTCTAAAGGATTCGCTCACTTCCGAAACTTTTACCCCTTGTGTTTCTGTTTTATTAAAAATTTTAAGTGTCACAAAGCCATGTAAAATATCCAAAAAATATGCATTTATTTCTTGTAAAGCCTTCCACTGTTTATCTTGAGCAGATTTAGCCATTTTACCGATTAGTAACATAAAAAAAGGAATAAGTGGACCCGTAACAAGCATAATGATGCCAGATAACATATCATGACAAAAAACAAAAATAAGCACCATGATACTAGATACCGCAACAAATATAATTTGAGGCACAAACTCTGCCACATACGGTTCTAGTTCTCCCGTACCATCTTGAATTTGAGTTGTTATTGTGGCAGCTTTTTTTTGTCGAATATTATTAAAACCACCTAAGATGAAAGCGTTAAATACTCTTTGTCTAAAACATTTTTTCACCCTTATTGCCATTTTTTTATTGTAGTATTCATTTAAAAATTGTACCAATATTTTTACTATGATTACCCCAGCAAGGAGATAAAAAAGTTTTTCTACTTTATAAAATGGTTGCTTTAATAAAAATATATCATTTAATATCTTTGAGATTAATTCAGCTTGAAAAATAATAAAAGTGACAGCAACAATGGCTGCTGCTATCACCTTAACTAAATATAATTTATCCAAACTTCTAATCTCAGCCATAATTCGTTTATCAATCACGAAATACCCCTTAAATTAATAGTGTAGTTTTTCTCCTGTAATTTTACCCATAAATGTTTTATAGCACCATCCCTGATAAAGTAGGATAATAGGCAGCAGAATCACTGTCACAATCGTAATCACAATCAACGAATGTAAATTCGACGATGCGTTAAAAATCGTTAAGTTATTTGCTGAAGTAGTACTTGAGATCATAACATTTGGAAACATAGCTGCAAACCATGCCGCCACACCAAAAAACACACCAAGTAAATTCATTAAAAAGGCAAGTCCCGGGCGACCTAATACAACAAGAACAAGTGAGGCTATAAGTAAAAGTGCTAAAATCACTGCACACCCAAGTGCAATAAGATTTACTCTCGCTGAAAAGGCAAATAGCCCATAGAATACTAAAATCACTGCAAAAATTATCGTTAATCCACCAGTAATAATAGCTGCCTTTTTACTTTTGTCATACAAATCTCCAACTGTACGAATCATAAGAAATACGCCCCCATGATAGATAAAAAACAGAAGACCAACAATTCCAGTAAGTAGACAAGCAGGGGTAAGTAGGTTGAAAAAACCACCCGTATAATTAAAATTAGAATCAATCGGTAGCCCTTTTAACATATTTGAAAACGCCACTCCCCAAAGAAGCGCAGGAATTAAACTACCGAGAAAAAGCCCAAAATCCCACCGCGTTCTCCATTTAGGGTTAGAGAGTTTCCCTCTAAACTCAAATGCCACAACTCTAAGAATTAAAGCTACAAGAATTAAAAAAAGTGGCAGATAAAAAGTGCTAAACATCGTTGCATACCAACCAGGAAAAGTTGCAAATAGCGCCCCGCCAGCAGTAACTAACCATACTTCATTCCCTTCCCAAAAAGGTCCGATACTCTCAATAACAATTCTTCTCTCTCTATCTCCTTTTCCTAGGAACGGAAGAAGAATTAATACCCCATAGTCATATCCCTCAAGAAAGAAGAAACCAATGAAGAGTACTGCTATTAAAATAAACCATAGTACTTGAAAAATCTCTAACACCATATGTCATCTCCTTTCTCATCGTTGATTTGATGATTTGAATTAACTCCACCAAGTCTAATATATCTAAATGTTAAAAATAGCGCTAAAATAATAAGTAGTATATAAATTAAGATAAATCCAATTAAACTTGTTGCTACATACTCAGGTTTAAGGGTCGCCGAGACTCCATCCGTTGTCTTTTGAAGTCCGTATACAATCCACGGTTGTCTTCCAACTTCTGCTAAAATCCAGCCTGTCGAGTTGCAAATATATGGAATAAGGGCTGTCCACATTAATATAGCAAGAACTTTATTGTTGGTTTCAAGTTTTCTTCTCCAAAATAAGAATATCGCACCTAACCAAATTAATATTGCAAGCGTTCCTAAATATACCATTGCTCTAAAGCACCAGAATGCAGTTCCAACAGGAGGAATATAATTCCCTGGTCCATACTGTGCCACCTCTTGTGCTTGAAGCTCATTAATTCCCACTACTTTTCCTGTAAAGTTAGAATAACTCATAAAACTCAACATATCTGGTATCTTAAAATCCATTTTATTACTATGTGTTTTACTGTCTGGAATAGCAAATACACTTAGTGCTGCTGGTTGCTCACTGTTCCAAAGTGCCTCTGCCGCTGCCATTTTCATTGGCTGTGTTTGAACTAAATATTTACCTTGTGCATCTCCGATAAAAAGAGTTAATGCCAGTGCAATAATTCCTGCAACAAGACCAAGCAACATTGATTTTTTAAAAATTTTCACTTCGAACCCACGAGAAATATTGAAAGCACTTACTGCAATCATAACACCCGCTGCCGTTGTAATGGCCCCAAATACAACATGGGGAAATTGGATAAATGCATGTGGATTCGTAATGAGTGTCCAAAAACTTGTCATCTCAGGCTTTCCATCCATCATTTTATACCCAACAGGGTGTTGCATAAATGAGTTTGCCACAATAATCCAATAAGCTGAAAGTATTGTTGATATTGCTACCAACCAAATTGAGAGTAAGTGAATCTTTTTTGAAATCCTATCCCATCCAAATATCCATACTCCGATAAATGTCGATTCGATAAAAAATGCAAGAAGCGCCTCTACTGCGAGTGGTGCTCCAAAAATATCTCCTACAAACCTTGAATATCCCGCCCAGTTCATTCCAAACTCGAACTCTTGAACAAGTCCTGTCCCGACACCAACTGCAAAGTTGATTAGGAATATCCCGCCAAAATACTTGGTAAGTTTTTTGTACTCATCACGTCCTGTTTTGTAATACGCTGTTTGTAAAATTGCAATCAAAAGTGCAAGCCCAATCGTCAGCGGCACAAAAAAGAAGTGGAATACCGTTGTCGTTCCGAATTGAATTCTACTTAACATCACTAAATCCATCGTTTTGCTCCCTATTTAATATTTTTTGTTAATATTGTGAAAAATGCTTCAAGCATTTGAACAAACTTGTTAGTCCCATCGAGTTTAGAAATTTTACTTTTAAACTCACACACACGCTCTAAATATAATTTTTGTACATTTACTTCTTTCGAAATATTCGCATCACAATCCTTTAAATCATCCCTCATTTGATACAGAGTCCCTAAAATTAGTCCCAATTCACCGAGTAAATCACAATTTATTTTAGTTGCTCCTGAAAGTAAAGCACCGCTATAACAACAACTCGATATAAGTTGTCCTGTCTTATTTTGAACAACTTCTACATATTCGTCAGATGTAAGTGTATTTCCCTCACCTAGCCTCATACTTTGATTGATTTCACCAAAACACATTGCCATAGAGGTTGAAATCATCTCATTAAAATAAGTGAGGTTAGGTAGGGTCGATGCAATTTCAAATGCTTTCAAATAAAAAATATTGCCAATAAGAATTGCATTTTTATTTCCAACAAGATTTTGCAAAGCGACTTGCTCCCTTCGCTCTTCTTCCATATCAATCACATCATCGTGAATCAGACTTGCACTATGAAGTAGCTCAAGCACCGTTGCAAGTTTTATGAGCTTTTCATATTCTATTTTTGACTCACTTTCTGTAAACACACGGTACGCGAGCACTGTAAGCATGGGTCTAAGTCTATGTCCACCTTTACTGCAAAAATACCGCATCCATTTCTGTGCTTCACTGTTTTCTACCTTATCAAGAGTCGACTGTATCAATAACTCTACAGATTGAATCTCTCTTCTCGTAATCAGTTGTATCTCTTCTAATGTCATACTATTTTCCTTAAAATATAAGTCTTTTACTCTTTTGTAAACATAAATATTATTGCAAATTTACAGTAGTTATAAAGGTTTTTGAAGGAGTAATTCTTAACACCGCAAATTATATAATGCATAGCAATCCCTTTACGTCCTTGGATTTTTTTTCCGAAAGCTTCACCAATAGAAGTTGTATAGAGGGGTATTACCCAACCAAGATCAACCATTTTATACGGTTTATACTCTTTGACTTTGAGTGAAGCAAGAATATTTTTTCCTGCAATCTTCCCTTGCATATAGGCAAAATTCACCGCTCTTCGTAGATACATTGTCCTCTCTTTCGTTGAAAGCTTTTCATCTTTTACCGTGTGACTGCCTATCGCTTTAAGTCCCATTTTCACACCACTACACCAACAAAAAAATGTATTATCAATGATCTTACCACTTTTAAGAGTTACCTTGCGCTCTTCAAAGCTTACAACGGATTCAGAAGTTAAAAACTCAATTCCAAGTGCTTTCATTTTATTCGTAACGTATTTTGAGCGTTTCTCTCCGAGCATTGGTAGAATTCTATCACACAGTTCAATCATGTAAATATTAACTTTTTTCTTCGCATATTTTGCTCTATGATAAAGATTGGTTGCAAGCTCAAGGCCCGTAAATCCGCCACCTGAAATAACGACATTGACTGTATCAAAATTAGAAATTTCTGTCGTGAAACCATCTTTTAATTTTAACGCATCTTCAAGTGTATCGAGTTTATGACACTTCACAATAAATTCTGGAGTATTATTATAAAAATTAGCGACCGAACCAGAAGCAAACACAAGATAATCATAAACATATGTCTCTTTTTCAGTTACGACACTTTTCGTTTGAAAATCAACCATTTCAACACAAGCTTTTATAATTTTCACCCCATTGGGAGCTGTTTCACTATATTTCCCAATTGCAAATTCTGGCTCAATTCTCATTCCAGCAATATCCGGAAGAGAAGGAAGCATGGTACTGTGGTCATGTTTATCAATTAAAATAATCTCAGGCATTGCGCTTTTATCATCCGCAGGAAATGCTTTGTAAATTGTTTTAATTGCTGCCATACCACCGAATCCACCACCAATAACGACAACTCTCATCTTTGCTCTCCATTCTAAAATTATTTATGAATTCACTCAAAAGAATTGAGTACTCTATTATTAATCTTCTTATATTATATCAAAAATTTCTTGATTTAAAAAGTGTGTTTTTCACATTTATTTCAATGTAAACTCAGATAGGTGATAACTATTTATCGCCTATCTCTATTCTTATTATAAGATACAGTACTAGTGATTCATGCACTGAAAGATAATTTCTCTCTTCAAGGTTGTCTATTTCATAATTTGAAAGCTGTTCTTTATAAGATTCATATCGTTCTAACGAATACTCAGTTTTTTTCCAAATAGTAACTGTTTTCGGATCTTTTTTGATCACATTTAGCCTCATAATAACATAAAACCCTATAACTTTTCCATGAAAATTTTACTGCCGCTTCCAAATTAAGAACCGTATCTCCAATATGCAAAACAAACTTAGGTAGCGTATAGCTTTATTCATTTTCCCTACCATTTTTGTTGATTGCATTGTGGAAATTTACTATTCGAATCTTCCACCTATGCGACAGCCTAAAGCTGAGTCAATTATCCTTAGGGCTAACTCTGTTGTGGTGCCTTGAGGGTCAAGCCCAATATTAAGTTCTACTAAATCCATTCCTAAAAATTTCGGACTACTCGCAACAGCTTGTGTAATGTAACAAGCCTCTCTTGCAGTTAGGCCTCCAGTTTCAGGAGTGCCACTTCCAGGAAAAAGAGATCCATCACATGAATCAATATCAAAAGAGAGGTAAATTCCATCACATTCTTCTTCTAATTTTTTTACAATTTCTTTTATTACCTGTACAATTCCAAGTTCATCAATATCTTGCATCGCATATAGTGGAATATTTTCACGTAAAATAATATCTTCCTCTACTTGTAAAAACGCCAGAAAATACTTCTCCTAGTGCAATTGCTAAACTTTTCCCATGAATATTCCCTACTTCATAGGCATTAATATCTGCATGGGCATCCACCCAAATAACACCTAATTTTTTACGTCCAAACTTTTTTTCTAAATGGTTGGCACTCGCTGCTAAACTCGCTACACCAATTGTATGGTCTCCACCAATGACAATTGGTATTTTGTTATTAGCATAAAGTATGTCCATTTTTTTTTCAAGAGCAGTACAAAACACCTTTGCTTTATTTGCTTTTCCCCTTACCATTAATAACTTACACGAGATATCTCCAAAATCTTCGATGGAGAATTCTTTTCGACTTGCCCAATTTTTCATTCTCATTTTTATCAGCTTTGCTAATCCCCTTTCTCTAAAGAGTTTTGGAGTTAAAGCGCACCCAGAAACACCTGCACCACCACCATACGGTGCACCTAAAATCGCGAATTCTCTTTTTGCCAATGTTACCTCCTATTATATGTAATTATAAGTGGAACTAGTAGTAGAAATGGTAATATCACTAGTCCATAAAACTTGAATTCTAAAGCTACTTTTGCTCCCACATAGAGTCCTAATCCATAAATGAATAATATAACAATTAAAATACCTATTTTTTTTGTATTATCACGATAATTATAATCTGTTTTTGAAACAAATTTATTAAATAGCATTTCAGTTAACAAATTTGCAATTTGTTGAATATTTCCGACAAATACCATCGTTTGATAAGTCATATCACCTATTTTATTTTCTAAATTATTCACCTGACACCCTGTTATAAAACAAATTAGTATAGAAACAGTTACGCTCAGTAGCGCAATTGAATGCGCAGGGTAAAAAAACAAAACACAGATAACAATCCCTATAGCTGTAAAAAATTGTAAAATATGAACCAAAGTATTAGCTCTTTTTATACTTTTTTTATTCTTAATAGCGTGCACAATAAAAATTTGGCTTATAGTAACTCCAAGTATGCCTGAAAGTATTGAAATAATACGTATGAAATTTAAAAATATGGCATCAAGTCTAAGCGTTGTGAATTCTGTTAGCAGCATCGTCATATTTCCAGTTATTAATGCAATTATTCCATTACACATTAGATAGATTATAGCAAAAATATAACCAAAAATAAAGGCTGTAATTATATTACTATAGACCATTCTCACTTCACGTGGATTTGTATTCATGCTACACCTCTTTTCCCTTACTAAAATAAGCTGCAAATACAAAAAGCAGCGCTGGAACGATTAAGATGTAAAATGAAAGATATGGAATAAATTCCGCACATACTAAGACGGCACTAAAAAAAATCACAAGTACTAAAAGAAAAAACCGCGACTTCTTTTTTAGTTCTATGCCTTCACTTGATTTTCTTTTATCTAAAGGAAGTACCCGATATTTAACAATGAGATTAAACATATTCCAAGTGTTAAAAGTCATAAAGTGTGTTCTATATATCATTCCTTTATATTTAATTCCTAAGTGATGATGGTGAAATCCCATGTTGAATGAAAGTACCAATACGACAAGTATAGCAATTATGTTATGACTCATATTGAAGTACATCATAAAGAATACAAAAGCAGTAAAAATTATCAATAAAATAGATTGAAAAATAAGCATTTGTGTGAAAATATAGTTATTATCACTTTTTTTATATATTTTATATCGAATATAAAATAGACTAACTATCCCACCTATGAACGCAAAACCTATTGATGCAACTCGAAGTAAAGTAATATTACTCATACTCGATTTTGTGGCAAATTCTACTACCCCGATAATAATCGTTCCTGTCATGAATGAAGCAAAAATTTGAAAACATAGCATATAGGCGATACACTCAATAAACCCTGAAGCAATAATCAAAAGTATATTTGACAGATGTGGTTCCTTATATTCTAGCAGTGAAATTGGTTTTGACATGATTTTTCCCTTCATAATTTTTATGAGCTTTAAGCGACGAATTTACTTTATGAAAAATGAAGGTCAAAAAAGACCTTCATCGATTTTCTTCAATTAATAGTGTCGTTTTGAAAGCTCCACCATATCTACATCTGCATCATAGTCAACACCATCGATACAAAAGCCTGACAGATTCATAAAATCCCTATAGAACCCTTCATAATCAGTAAACTCTTTGAAATTTTCAGGATTGGATTTTTTCATATACTCTACCACGCGCTCCTGAACATCTTCACGCATCTCCCATGAATCAGGTCTAAGCATTCCTTTATCATCAAATTTACGTTTGTTTCCATACATCATGTCTCTGAAAAGTCTATCGGTATGCTCTATCACCCCTTCATGTAGACTCATCTCTTTCATCACTTTATAGAGAGCTGCTGCATAGACAGAAAAGAGTGGTATAAATGCACTTGCCTTGGTTACAACAGCCTTATTTACAGAAATAAGGGCCTCTCCATGAATATCTTGCACGTATTTATTAAGCTCAATAACACTCTTTTCTAAATCTCTTTTAGCTGCCCCAATAGTTCCATCTTTATAGATAGCATAGGTCGCTTTTGGACCAATATATGAGTAAGCAACTGTTTTGAATCCATCTGATAAGACTCCTGCCTCTTTTAACATCTCAATCCAGAATTTCCAATCCTCTCCCCCCATAACCTTAACAGTTTGAGCAATATCTTCAGGTGTCGCCACAGAAATTTTTCCTTCAACCAGTTCACCTTTATCTAAGTTGATGGTTGGGCCATTGATCTCAGTCGTGGTACTTTTTAAAGTAGATGAGTATAATACCCCATCTCTGGGATTCATTCTTTTTGGAGAAGCAAGTGAGTAAACTAAAAGATCAATTTTTCCACCAAATTCTTTCTTAATATATTCAATAACTTGATTTCTCATATCATCAGAAAACGCATCGCCAATAAAATTCTTTGCTACTAATCCTGCCTTTTCAGCTTCATCTTTAAAAAAAATATTGTTCCACCATCCTGCCGTTCCTTGACGCTTATCATCTGGACCATTTTCAAAAGAAATTCCTATGGTATCTGCTCCAGCCGCAAAGGCCAAAGAGATTCTTGTAGCAAGTCCATACCCTGAAGAAGCTCCAACAATTAGAGCTTTTTTAGCCCCAACATATTGCCCTTGATTTTTTACATATTCAATTTCACTCAACACTTCTTGTTTACATCCGATTGGATGTGTTGTCATAGCCATTCCACGAATTACTTTTGGTTTAATTATCATTTTTTCTCCTTAAAATTTAAGTTACCTACATTATAATCTCCGCCAGAAATTTTGTCAATTTTTAACTAATATTAGTAGCAATATTTTCCACTTTCACTCATTTTATTTATTATTTCACGAATTCTTTTAAAAATATCTAAGATATCTTCTTTAATCATTTCACAAAAATATTATTTCACTTTATCGGTTTCAATAGAGTCTGATATAATTTATAAAATTTAATTACTACATATCATTATTCTTTCATGCACGTCTATTAGGTTTGCAATGATTTATGGTCCAGATTATATCGAAATATTGATCATGCTGACATCAGCTATTATTCTTACACTTTAAAAATTTGAGTTTTCTAAACAAAAATATCCTTATCATTCTTTACTTTTTTTATCTATGCTCATTTCAACCTGTTTTGCTGTGTTACTGGCGAAAATCATCCCTACTCACACGTCCTTTATTGCAACAATAGCCATTCTACTGCCACTTATCTCTGGTTTTTCATTTATCACAGGTTGGGTTGTTCTCTTTTCTAATAATAATTCTGTCACTCTTGGAAAAATTCTATTTTTTACTTTGATATTATAGTTTCTAGCTATTGCGCTTATTCTCCCAATGCTTACTATTCTTTGATGTGTATTTTTCTACATATACTTTAAAATTTTTATCCGAAAATATTCTGCTCAATGCGGCTTTCGCTACTCTCGATTCTACGTCACTTGCCGTTATGATGACAGTTCATATAAATTTATTATTAGGCTAACATTTATAGGCGTTTGTACGTTTAGTTAGAGCTATTTTCGCTATGAAGTTTCACTTATTCATTCCACTTTCAGCTTCTTTATGAGTCATATTCATTTTTCTTTAATTTTACCTTTTTTATCAGAACATGCTATTTCCCCTACTTAGCTTGCTATGATATGCTGCCTATGATAACAGGATGTTTTATACTTTGTTGGATGAAAAATATAATTTTTATGATTATAAACCACTCAAAGGTCGATATGATTTGCTTCAATCTACTTTTAATTTTACTAATGCCATTCTAATCAGAGTGTCGCTTATTAGCGGTGGGATCCACCTCTTCATACCTTTGAAAAAATCCAAAAAAATTTAAAAAGTGAGCTAACCTGCTCACTTTTTAATTGATTGTTTCGTCATCTACCAGAGATGATGTGAAAAATTTCATAGGATTCACCGGAATATTATTTTGTCTAATCTCAAAATGCAAATGTGGCCCTGTTACATTACCACTCTCGCCTGAAATCCCAATTTGCTGTCCTTCAGTAACAGTATCGCCTTCTTCTGCACTCATGCTGGCTAAATGAGCATAACGTGTTTGGTATCCATTCTCATGGTCAATAATTACAATATTTCCATATCCAGAAAGTGAACCTGCATAGATTACTGTTCCAGGTGCAAACGCACTCACTACCGCACCGTCGCATCTTAAATCAACTCCCGTATGAAGGATTTTTCGGTGTACTATCGGATGAAAGCGCATTCCAAACGGGCTTGTAACGCCTTCATAAGGAACTGGCCAAAACGTTTGATAGCCAAAAGGAAAAGTTATTGGGGGATTTACTATTCCATAACCGCCTTGCCCGACACTGCTAATTTTTATTTGTTGTCCTACTTGAAGTTTTGAATTTTTTAAATTATTCAGTACTCTAAGACTTGAGATATTCGTGTCGTATTGCTTTGCAATCAAATCTAGAGTATCCCCTTTTTTAACCGTATAGGTTGAAGTCGTTATCGTATTTGAAAGATTCAAGAGGGCATCAACAGCTGCATCTGCATTCTGTCCAACTATTGGAATTAACAGTTTCTGCCCTACATGAATTTTATGCTTTTTAATGTTATTTACTTTAATAATCGTATTCGGCGTTGTGAAAAATGTGGATGCAATCGACGTTATTGTATCTTTTTTAATAACTTTATATAAAATACTCGAGTTGTGC
>JAPLKR010000013.1 GCA_026387965.1 Fusobacteriota bacterium
TACCTTAGCGTATCGACCTGAAATTTTGGGGACATTATACAATCTTGGTTTCCAGAAAAGTAAACCGAAGAAAAATCCTTCCGTTGGAGGCTCCACCTTTAATGTCGGCGATAAAGAATACACCTTTGGTGGACTCTGTTACGAGTTCTACTATTCCGGGGAACTCATGGATTTGTTCCCCCTCACTAGCGAACCGTTTACTCCAGTTGCGAAGCTGAAAAAGACAATTAAGTTCCCTGAACCAGAAGAAGAGGAAGAAGTTCCTGTTCCAGTTGTGGCGGGATAGTTCTCGATACAAATTTTTCGTTCCTCAAAATTCACTCGAACTGACGGTTGAAGTTCTTACTGTCAGTTCGAGTAGTTTCGAATGGAATAAAATGGAATCCGAAATATATCGAGAACTAAAACTCAGCGTTCTGAGGTGTTCTCGGGAATGGAATAACATCACGAATATTAGAAACACCTGTTAAATACATCACCATTCTCTCGAATCCAAGTCCATATCCCGAATGAACCACACTTCCAAAACGCCTTAAATCTAAATACCAATCATAATCAGAAACATCTAGTTTCATCTCCTCAATACGACGCAGTAATTTATCATAATCTTCTTCACGTTGACTTCCTCCGATAAGCTCTCCAATTCCTGGAACAAGCATATCCATAGCCGCTACTGTCTTGCCATCTTGATTAAGCTTCATATAAAAAGCTTTAATATCTTTTGGATAATTAATCACAAATACCGGTTTTTTAAAATACTCTTCAGCTAAATAACGCTCATGCTCAGTTTGTAGATCAATTCCCCATTTAGGTTCATAGTCAAATTTTTTGTCTGATTTTTGCATAATTTTAATAGCATCTGTATAGTCAACTTTTGCAAACTTTGAGCTGTATACATGATTTAACTTATCAAGAAGCCCCTTCTCAACAAATTGATTTAAAAACTCTAACTCCTCTTTAGCATTCTCCATAACATATCCGATAACAAATTTTACCATTTTCTCCGCAACATCCATATTCACTTGAATATCGGCAAATGCCATCTCTGGCTCTATCATCCAAAATTCTGAAATGTGCTTTGTGGTATTTGAGTTTTCAGCTCTAAATGTTGGTCCAAAAGTATATACATTTTTGTATGCATGTGCAAAAGTCTCAACCGAAAGTTGTCCACTTACCGTTAAATTAGTCTCTTTCGAGAAAAAATCTTGCTTGAAATCAACTTTCCCCTCTGGAGTCAGGGGGATGTTGTTAAAATTTAATGTTGTAACTCGGAACATTTCACCGGCACCCTCGCAGTCACTTCCTGTGATGATAGGCGTATGCACATAGATAAACCCTTGCTCATTGAAAAATTTATGAATAGCAAACGCTGCAAGTGAACGGACTCTAAATACCGCTTGGAAAAGATTGGCTCTTGGGCGTAGATGCGCTATTGTTCTGAGATACTCTAATGTATGGCGTTTCTTTTGAAGGGGAAAGTCTTCAGCGGCTTTATTGCAAATTTCAACACTTATTGCATTAATCTCAACTGGTTGCTCACTTCCCTTAGATTCTACTAGAATCCCTTTGACAACTACAGATGAAGCAATCGTGAGCTTTGATACCTCTTCAAAATTTTCAAGCTTTCCACCTTCAAAAACTACTTGAATATTTTTAAAAAAAGTGCCATCATTAAGTTCAATGAATCCGAATTCTTTTGAATTTCTAATAGTTCTTATCCAACCTTTAACAATCACTTCTGTTTGAAGCTCTGGCGTCTCTTTAAAAAGTTTACGAACTGTTGTTTCCATACTAACCTCCTTAATATTCTCCAACTAATTAGGTATATTATCCCATAGCTTCATAAATTTATCAAGTACTTATTACAAACATCCTTTATTCAAATTAACTCACTCTATAAATAGTAACATTTATTTCACGCTATTCAAAAATATGTTATAATAGTATCGTTGAAATTTAGTATCATTTTGGAGGAAACATGAAATATAATGTACTTATTATTTACGCTGTAATTTTAATTGCAATCATTGCCTTTATCCTATCACAGAGAAGTAAGATGAAAAGTATTAATAGCATTTCCGCTGTCGATGCTTTTGAGCTTTCCCAAAAAAACAACGCACTTGCTTTTATCGATGCACGTACCGAAGGTGAATATAATCACGGGCATATTAAAGGTGCTTTGTCGGGGTTTGATGCCTTTAGCCCAACTACGATTAGCTCAAAACTTGCTCTACTTGATAAAAGTGAAGCTTATATTATCTATTGCGCTAGCGGTCATCGTTCTATTGGTGTCTATAAAAAATTTAAATCAGCTGGATTTGAAAACATTTATAATCTCGCTGGTGGATTTGGAGCTTGGAAGTATAAAAATTTACCGCAAGAGAAATAATGTTTTCTAATTAACATCTGCTATAAAATACGATCTAATGTATATTCGATTTTTCAAACAATATATTCTTACGAGTATACTAATAACCCGGCTCATTGTGAGCCGTTTTATTATTATACTCTTTTCTTTTTAACAAACTTCTTAGTTAACGAATCAAACATCACATATAGCGACGGTACGATAAAAAGCGTTGTTGCTGTGGAGACAATAATTCCAAATACTACCGCAATAGCAAGTGGCTGAAAAAATGAAGCTCCAGTTCCTATTCCAAAGGCAATAGGAAGCATTCCTCCTCCTGCTGTCATAGCCGTAATCAATATCGGGCGTAGTCTTCGAACACAGGCATTTTGAACTGCTTCACGCGCATTTTCACCCATTTGCCGCCGAATAATTATATACTGTATTTTTACAATGGAGTTATTGACGACTATTCCCGCAAGCATGATAACTCCTAGCATTGCCGGCATCGACATTGGAAGTCCACATATTATGAGTCCCGCATACACACCAATAATAGATAGCGGTATAGCAACCATGATAATAATCGGGGTTAAGAATGATTCGAAAAGTGACGCTAGCATCATATAAATGAGCAGAAGACCCATTCCAAACGCTGCAAGTAAATCTAAGCCGCCTTGATTCATATCTTTACTCGATCCACCATACTCAAAACTATACCCAGATGGAAAATTAACTTGAGTTTTAATTGCTTGATCGATTTTACTCATGATGCCACCCAAATT
>JAPLKR010000137.1 GCA_026387965.1 Fusobacteriota bacterium
TACAAACGCTTCTGAATTATTTGCTTTATAGTCCAGCATCCAATTACTTAGTGACACCTTGCTTATATCAAGTTCTCGGGCTACTTGACTCTGTCTTTTACCTTGCTCTAATACTTACTTTACTGCATGTAGCTTAAATTCTTTATCGTACCTTGGTTTTTTCATAGTGGGAATTCCTCCTGATTTACTTATCTTTTAGCATACCGTTCGGATTCGTTCCTTCCACTTTTTAGTATACACTCCACTTAATGGAATGGCACCTCTGATTATTACTATAAAAGTAGCCTGAGAGCTTTCAAGTTCTCAGGCTATTAAAGTATCTTTCGATGTATTGAGTCTTCAATTTTTCCAAAGACACGCATCCTTTATGACAGTTTTTTTAATACCGTACAATTAATAAAGTCCACTTTGTCTTTTTAAAAACTTGTATTTACTACTGCACTAAATATGCATATGATATTGTTCTATATTATTAATGCATTACCAGAGCTTAATATTAACTTCGTTATATTTTTTAAATATCTAATTTAACCGATAGTAATATCTACGACGTCTGGGTTTGGAATATCATTTGTAGAACCAGAAATTGTCGGTTCATTAGCAAATGACCCTGTCGTGAGGTACCAGTCATCACCAGCAGTAGGGCCAAACTCAGCAGAGGTTGTATTCGGAATATTCCAATCATGAAGGGTTTGTGAGTCAATAAACTTGCATAATTGAAAAGCCCCTATTTTTGTACCAGTCCCACTTTCAATTCCAACAGTTATATAAGGAGCATCAAACCCCCCTATTAATCTTTCTGTATAAAGAGGAAATGAATAATTGCCAGCAGTGATTGTTATCCAATTCCATGGGATATCATCGTGATGCCAAGAATTTTGTGCGATAGATTCATATTGTATCGGATATGATAAGTTATTGTGAATTTCGATATAGAAACCTTGACCTGCAAAAGCAGTAGCGCTTAAAGCAGTGGCGGCAGTGATAACTGCTAACAGTGTTATTTTTTTCATTAGTGAATTTCCTCCAAAATTAGTTTGTGAATACGTAATACTGCATCAAACATGAACATTTTTAACAATGGCATATAACTCTTGAAAGCATTGTTGAAAATCGGGTACGCAACTATGAATTGTAAATGTTTTTAAAACAAACAAAAATATAAACATCCAAAAACTTAAAAAAATACATCTCGAACTCAATAAACCCGCTAACACTAAAAATCGACTAAAAAAATCGTTTAGGAACTTCATATCAGAGAGAAAATTAAAAAAATGATCTCTTTTTCAAAAAATCACTTTTTAATTTTCTTAATTGAATAGAGATATTTTCTTTTTTAAACATATGTTATGGACTAAATTCCACCTGAAAGTTACAAGAAGTTTGTAGCTTGTGTATTCAAATTATACATCATAATTTGAGATAATTTAACCAATGTTAACATCTACGATATTAGGGTCAGAAGTATTTAAAGTAGTAGCTGAAATTGTTGGGTCATGCGAAACCGAACCTATTCCGATAAACCAACCACAAGCATCAGGCCGAAAGTATTGCCATGCGGTATTTATATTTTCCCAACCTATAGAATCTATTCCGTTGGAGATATTGGGAGAGTCAGTTATTTCAAAAAAACCTATTTTTGTACCAGTAGTACTTTCAATTCCCACAGTAATCTGATCTCCCCCTGTGGCCCAGCAACCGGCACTGGCATCGTACTCTGTATAAAGAACTGATGATGAGGATTTCGCACCGAGTGTTTTCCATGACCATGGGATATCATTGTGATACCAATTATCTTGTGAGATAGATTTATATTGTATCGGATATAACAAATTATTGTGAATTGTAACATTGAAACCTTGACCTGCAAAAGCAGTAGTACTTAAAGCAGTTCCGGCAGTGATAATTGTTAATAGTATTATTTTTTTCATTAGTGAAATTCCTCCAAAAATTAGTTCATAGTTATGTAAGATTATATTACGTAATGGTTCAGAAGTCAAGACACTCTTTTAAAAAGTTTAAGCAATTTTTTTAACGTATACTTTTTTAGAGTAGAAATTTAAACTATGGAAATAAACGGATGCGGACCTTTTCATCTCTAATGATTGATGGCCTCTATGATGGTTATAAAATCCGATATATTTCTGAATCCCAAGGTAAAGTCCTGTTACATTGGGATATTCTTAAACGAATATCTCTTGATACTTGATGCTACGCCAAAAGCGTTCAATCCAAATATTATCCAGAGCTCTCCCTTTAGAATCCATACTTAATTGAATTTTGTTTTTAATTACAAGGTCAATAAAGTCATTACTTGTTTATTGACTCCCTTGATCTGTGTTGATGATTTCAGGTTTTGCCCGTTTTAAAGCTTTTTCCAATACGCTCGTACATAGTTCCTTGTTAAGCGAGTTCGAGAGTCCTCACGCTACGATATAGCGTGAGTAGTCATCGATAATAGCTGTAAGGTACATGAATACATTTTGGCAACGTATATACGTGATATCGGTACACCACACTTGATTTTTTCTTGGTATTTCTATGCCTGTCAACAAATAGGGGAACTTTTTATCCGTTTTATTGGCCAAACTTAAATTAGGTTTGGGATACATTGTTTTGATTTTAAGTTCTTTCATCATTTCGCTCGATTTTCGTCT
>JAPLKR010000134.1 GCA_026387965.1 Fusobacteriota bacterium
AGACGCTCCTCCTGAAGAGTTCATTCCACCTCCATCATCTGAAACTTCATCTGGGGTCATCTGACTATTATCTTGAAATTGATAGCTACCTGGAGCTAATTTTCCACCCGGTTGAAGATTTGGACCTACTGAAGTAATAACTTTGCTTATCTTTGATAGTCCTATAACTTGTGTCTCATCTGCTGACGAAAGTCCCGTTGTTACCGCAGTTCTTAAGATATTTCCTTGTGCGTCAATGGTAAGCACATAACTACCGTTTTGATCAGTATAAATAGCGATCGTTGGTAACACCATAGCATTTTTTGCTTCTGCAGTAATGATTTCTAATGTTACATTATAATTTGGCTTTAATTGGTTATCTATATTTTTAAACTTTATTTCAACTGGAACCGAACTATCTGATACACTGCCTGACATACTGCTATTTGCCATTGCTGATACTCTGGAAACATTACCATAATAGGCATTCGGGAAAGCTTCTGATTGTATCACAACTCTTTGCCCTTCAGCAATTTTAGCGATATCAAATTCCGATATATTCGCATTAATTTTCAAGCTTGTCAAGTTAGCAATCGTTGCTAATGGTTTATTTGATGTTGTGCTAACCGTATAATTGTGTTGAGCTGCTAAATCCGTTACTACACCATTTACAGGGCTTGTGATAGATGTCACTGTAAGATTTAAATCATTTTGATCTTTTCCAGCTGTAGCTTCAACCGTTGCGATCGCATTTTTTGCTTGAAGCGTTGCAATTTTTGCCGTCTCCACCGCATAATAAGATTTTTCTAAATCATCTTTTGAAATACCGCCATAAGAAAAGGCTTTTTTATTTACCTGATATGTTTTTTTAGCCAATTTTTCATTATACTCGGTTGTTTGCAAAGCGATTTGTTTCGACTCTAAGTCAATTTTTTCATTTCTAATTTTTAGCTCTAAATCTTTTCTATTTTGTCCATTAAATGTCATCAGAACTTGCCCCGCTGAAACTAGGTCACCTTTTTGTACTAAAACTTTATCCACCGTTAAAGCCGTCGAGACGTAGATATCCGTTGTATTAATAGGCTGAACCACACCGGTTGCACTTACTTTTTGCACGAGCGTTTTAAGTTCTGGGGTTTCCACTGTAATAATATTTTGCACCACTGGTGCTCTGTGATGAAATTTCTTAACTCCGAATCCAACACCACCAAGAATAATAAGAATAACTATCGCTATCGTTATTTTCTGTTTTACACTCCGCTTTTTTTTCATAATTTCTCCTACTTTTATGCCGTTGGATACAATATTTGGTAAACAATCGTATAATACGCTTCGAATCCTTGCACAAAGTTCTGTTCAGCGCCAAGCCAAGCGGCATACGATGCTAAATAATCTTGATACGAGGCCTGTCCCGCCTCAAATTTTAGTTTTGAGATAATATACTGTTTTTTAGCAATACTTCGCGATAGTATCGCTAATTGATATTGCTGCATGTCAATTTTAAAATTTTGCTTCATCTGAGTTACACCCACACTAAGTGAGTTGTTGGCTGTGCTCTTTGTGATTGCATTCGTCTGCTTCGTTATTTGATCTTGCTCCCCCTTAAACTGTGGTGGTAGAAAATTATAACTGGTGGCAAATGTAACAAACCAAGTTGGTTGCGAGGTGAAATTTTGTTGCCCATAGTTTGCTGATACGGTTACGTTAGGAATACTTTGTGTTTGAACATCATTAAAATAAATATTGTCTTGATTCATCTCATCCGTGATGTATAAATTCTGTTTCGTTAAGTTTCCATATGAGGTCAAAGTTTGGTCGACATTAATATTCGGAAGGTCTGGAATCGTCATGCTTAATTGTTGGTTGTTTGGAATATTTAGCGCAAAACAAAAGTTTTGAACACTTGTTTCTAGAGCTTGTTCTTGTATTATTATCGCTAATTTGGCTTGCTCTGTCTTTATTTGTTGCTGCTGCAAATCTAAAGATGCTACCATCCCACTAGCGTATTTCACTTGCATTTGTGCAAGCACTGACTGTGATTGTGAATATGCAAGTTTAGCCGTCTCAAGAGAACTTCGCGCTCCAATAATTTGGAAATAACTTGCAATATTGTTGTTTATTTGCTGGTTCATAGCCAATTGATCGCTAATCTGAGTTTGATTGTTTTGAAACTTTGCTTGCTTTATTCCATGAGAGTAAGAACTATATATCAAATTTTGAATCGAATTTCCAATTCCAACCGACCACTGTGTCCCTTGGTTTGCTGGGTTTAATCCTTGTGGTTGGAGTTGCGCCGAAAGAGTCCAATCCCCTGGATAGGAGAGTGAAAAGGTCCCTGAATATTGAGTATTATTGTTATATGAATAACTCGCTAATGCCGCTGGCGCATAATTAATTGCTGCAGTTACAGATAAAGGATGAAATGTAACATATTGAGAAATTTGTGTGCTTTTCCATGCTAATTGTTGCTGAATATAGGTATTACTTTTATTTTCCGTTAGATAGATCACTTGGTCTACAGTTAGGCTTCCTCCACTACTATTTTGTGCAAGAACCACATTAGGTGGTAGGGGAATTACTGCTCCACCGCTAAAACTAATATTAGCAAGTGCTCCTTGTGAAGGCATAAAATTTTTTTTTTTAGAAGCTGTGCTGCTTCCACTCACTTGAAGCAAAGATGTAGCAGAATATGATATCAATGGAATAGCCCAGAACAATATGAGCACACTAGATTTTTTATGATTCATCACAATATCCCCTTTAATATATTTATATATTTTCACTATATATTTTAACACTATTTTGAATAATGTCAATATGAAATTAGTAACTACTTCAAATATGCATACTAATAACTGTTAATAAACTCAGTGAGTGTCATTTTGCACTCTATGTCCTTTTTGCAAAAAAACACATCATAAATATGATGTGTTTTTTTAATTTTATCTCGTTGTTGGTTTTGAAGTTGTATTGTTTTGTGGCTCTGGAACCCCACTCGATTTTGTTAAATCAGTATTAAAGGTAACCACTAACTTAATGTTTTGAGAAATTATTTGCTGTATTCCATTTTGAACAGCTTGCTGTTTTAATTGGTTCATAATTTGAGTTTGAACTTTTGCAAATGGTTGCCCAATTTGCGTTGCATTTTGGTTATAAAAAGCTTGTGCTTGTGCTTGTGTTACACTTACTTTGTTAACCACTAACTGTTCTACAGTGTAATTTGCAAGTAAATCCATCTGTGCAAAAGTGTACATTTGTTGATAAGTTATAGTATCTTGCAAGTTATTTTTTTGAGCAACAGCTAATAAAAGTTTTGGAAATACCACTTGATTATATATTTGTTGGCGAAGTTTTGGTGTAATTGTCACATTTGATTGTCCTGATTGAACAATTGTATCATTAATTGCACGATTGATATCTGCAACAGTAATATTGCTGCCATTAATCGTTGCAAGTGTTGCCGTTCCAGAAATTGCTATACCTGAACCACTGATAGAGGAAGATCTGCTTACCAAATCAGAACCACTAACTGGTGAGCTAGCACTCCCTCCAATATATTTTACTAAATTTGCTTGGTTTACTATCCCATATTGTTTTAAAGAGACATTAAACCAATTTTGAGCTACTTCTGACATAGCTTGTTGTTGTAAAAATTCTGAAATTATTGGAGTCGCTTCAGCTAAACTCATTGCATGCCCTGGGTAAACTTGATTAACTTTTAAAATAACATACATTCCTGACATAGCAAATGGTTGAGCAACACCTGGTTTTTTCATTCCAAATATAATTGTTTTATATTGACCAATGGTAGTATCTTGACTGTACACGCCAATATGCCCACCTTGTTTAGCTGATACTGTGTCTTGTGACTGAGCTTTTGCTAACTGGCTAAACGTCGTATTCAATGAGTTTCCTGTTTTACCTTTTAACTGTGCCATTATAACATTCGCTTGAGTTTGAGTCTTCACAACAATTTGTGATACATCTGCTTTAGTAGGCGTGACATATTTTGATTTATTAGTATTATACTGCGCTTGAATTTCTGCAGTTGTTGGTGTAGATGGCTTTACGATATATTGCTGATAAGCAGCTTGTGTTAAGAGTGCCTTTTCTTGTTTGGCCATTTGATCTTGAAAAGTAGGCTGATTTTGATACCCATTTTGCATCCCAAGATAGTTGAAAAGTTTCATCTCAATTAGCTGATTTATAAGGGCTGATTTCTGAGCATTTGTAATTTGGTTCGGACCAGATGCTTGAGCAATAAAATAATTTAAATCTGTACTTGTTACGCTTAGTTTTCCTCCAATTGTAGCATAAACCGTATCTCCAAAAGCACAGGTTGAAACAAATGTTAAGATTATTACAATAATAAGTGTTGATAGTATTTTTTTCATTACTTCTCCTTTTTAGTATATTCTTTATAGATTATAACGTTGAAATTTGAAATTTGCGTGAATTCATTAGACACTCACCTAAAAGAGAGCTTGTGTAAAGCATTTCACTTTTTCAATTTCAATAAACTTATTAAGTAGTGATAACTTATTTACTGAAATCATGAATTCAGATTCTAAATCTGCTACAAATATCTCATATGCCCCGATCTTAATCAGATGCCTAATCACCCCTCTTCTCAATCTATAAGGAAGGTACGCTTTCAAAACAGTCGCATTATACCAATAGAGGACGCCGCCTTCTTTAAATGGTATAAATTTTTCAACTGTTTGCTCTTCAGTTTTAATGATATACAGTTCCTCAAAAAGCTCCATCGCCCCCCCTTTTTTCCAACTTAAGCAAGGTCACTACATAATATCATTTCTTCGGTTTTTACTAATTCAATAGGATATGTCTTCTCACCACTCATAAAACTCTCATAAACAGCACGTTTCGACTCGCCCGTAAGCATCGTCATTATGCATTTTGCATCATTAATTAAAGAATAAGTAAAACTTATTCTTTCTTTCACAGGAGCATAATTAGGGGCCTCATTCTCTTTGACTAGACGTATAATTTCTTCTAGCAAAGGTGTGCCCGGAAAGAGTGACGCTGTATGTCCATCTGCACCAACCCCAAGAATAATCAAATCAAATTTGGGGAAACTACTTTTAAAATGCTCCATCATTTTACTTTCGTAAAAGCTGGCAGCATCTCTACAGTTTAATCCTTTTTGATACATTGGAAAGAGTTTCATTTTCTCTAAAATCTCTTTTGAAAAAAGTTGAATAAACTGCCCGTAATTACTCTCTTTTTCATCTACTGCAACATAACGTTCATCGACCCAAAAAATATTGATTTTTTCCCACTCTAAACACTTAGTAGGCTCTTCTGCTAACAGTTTATACGCGCCAAGAGGAGATGTTCCACCTGACAGTGCCATATTAAAGTGTCCTTTTTCTTTAATGGCACTTTTAGCTAACTCTATTATCTTTTTAGCTACTTTGAGTTCAAGAACACTACTCTCTTTTTCAAAAATATATTCCACACATACCTCCTTATAGCCAACTACGGCCATCCACTGTAAGCAGTTCATCTGCTTGTATTGGACCACTACTTCCCGCAATGTATGGAAATACCATTTTTTCACGATTTTTACGAATATCAAGGTAATCCAAAACAGGAGTCAGGAGTTTCCAAGACAAATTCACGCCATCGCCACGCCAAAAAAGAGTTTGGTCTCCGAGCATACAATCGAGAAGTAGCGAGTCGTAATCCGCTTGAGAATTTGCGCCAAATTCCTGTTGATAATTAAAATTCATTTCAATTGTTCCTATACACATTTTAGCGTTAGGAATTTTCTCTTGAACAGTCAATTTTACCCCTTGCTCAGGATGAATATTAAAAGTTAACACATTTTGAAAACTCTCTTTGATCCCAAAAGCTTTAAAGAGCGATTGTGGTGTTTTCTTAAATACAATCGAAATTTTGCTCTCTTTTGAATTCATTCTTTTACCACAACGAAGATAAAATGGAACCCCTTGCCAACGCCAATTGTCGATGAACATTTTGGTTGCAAAATACGTCTCTGTTAACGAATTATTCAATACCCCTTTTTCTGAAGTATATGAAATAACCTCTTCTCCAGATACCTCACCTTCAGAGTATTGTCCTAAAACTAAACTTTTATCAAGATTTTCCAAATCATAGGGGCGGATTGCCTTAAATACTTTAGCGACTTCATCACGTACAGAGTCCTCTTCAAAACTTGTAGGTGGCTCCATTGCTACAAAAGCTAATAGTTGTAGCATATGATTTTGAAGCATATCCCGAATTTGTCCAGAATTTTCAAAATACCCTGCTCGACTCCCTATTCCTAAATCCTCAGCTACGGTTATTTGAACATGATCTATTTCATTTCTATTCCATACTGGCTCAAATAACGAGTTTGCAAAACGAAATACGAATATGTTTTGAACTGTATCTTTTCCAAGATAATGATCGATTCTATAGGTTTGGCTACGTGAAACATACTTGTGTAGTACACTACTTAGCTCCTCGGAAGTGGTTAAATCTCGGCCAAATGGCTTTTCAATGACAATGCGCTGAAAAGGGTCTGAATTTTGACCATATTTTACAAGACCATTCTCACCTAATTCTCTTGTTATTGGCATATATAGGTTAGGTGGAACAGATAGGTTATAAATAATATTTCCTTGTGTTTGAAATTTTAAATTCAACTCTTCAAGACGTGATTTTAAAGAAACATAGTCCCATGAGGCATCATAACTTCCGCTTTTATAGAATATATGATTCATAAATTCTTCTTTAACTTCATCGCTTGCGTTGCTTTTTTTAAGTGACTCTTTCACAATTTTTCGATATTCTAAGTCATTTAAAATGGTTCTTGCATAGCCAAGAATATAAAAATTTTTCGGTACTCTTCGAGTAATGAAAAGATTAAAAAGTGCTGGCAGTAATTTTCTTTTTGTTAAATCACCACTCGCTCCAAAAATAACTACTGCACAAGGTCCGGAATAAACTATTTCACAAAATTCCCCGTAGGTTTTTGATGTTTGCATGACAACTCCTAGAATTTACGACTTTTATCTGCTCTAGCAGCTTCAACAATGCCTGCTCCTACTATCTCTGAACGCCTATCAATTTCGCCTTTTTTTACCACAGCGTGTCCACCAAATTCATTTCGAAGTGCAGCAGTCAATTTATTAGCAAACACATCTTTTTGTCTTGAATTAAAACGTTTGAATAGCGCTGTGGTAATCGTATCTACTGCAACACCAAGATCAATCGCTTCTTTGACAGTCCATCTTGCTTCCCCTGAATCTTCTACATACCCTGTAATTTCATCTAAATTACCATCTTTTGAAAAGGCATTTTCTAAAAGTTCAAGAAGCCATGAACGAATAACTGAACCATTGTTCCACATTTTTGCCACTTCTTCTAAATTCATGTTTTGCCCATATTTAGAAGCTTTTAATAGTTCAAACCCCTCACCATACGATTGCATCATAGCATATTCAATTCCATTGTGAACCATTTTTGTGAAATGCCCACCACCTGTTTCGCCGCAGTATAAATACCCATTTTCAGGCGCTAATGTTTTAGCAATTGGTTCAATATAATCAAAAATAGCTTTCTCTCCGCCATACATTGTACAATACCCGACTTGAAGTCCCCATACACCACCAGAAACACCAGCATCAATATAGTTAATATCAAATGCTTTCAGCATGTCAGCTCTAGCAATATCATCTTTATAGTATGAGTTTCCACCTTCTACAATAATATCCCCTTTTGAGAGTTTCATTGAAAGCTCTAAGATATGTGCATCAGTTGTTTTACCTGCAGGAAGCATCAACCAAACAATTTTTGGACTAGGTAAATTTTCAATTACTTCATCAATCGTACGTGCTGGAATTGCACCAAATTCCGCAAGTCCCATAGTTTTTTCAAAATTTCTGTTAAACACCACTACTTCGTGTCCACCTTGAAGTAATCTTTTTGCCATATTTGCACCCATTCTTCCTAAACCTAATATAGCTAATTTCATCTTGCCTCCTTGATTTACTAATACTTTAATTGTAATTCACCTTATGCTTTTTGTAAAGAGATATTTTTATACACCTTTTTTTACGAAAGTTTGATAAACCCTGAAAAATATATTTTTCCAAGTACACAATTCTCATACTACTCACACTTAATGAATTTTTATACTTTCCTCTCAAACTCTTTTAGCAGCGTTAAATCCACATGACAATATCCATTTGGGTTCTTCTCAAGATAATCTTGGTGATAATTTTCAGCCGACACATAATTTCTAACCGTTTCTACCTCTAAAACAATCCTCTTATGATAATTTTTTTGCATTTTTTTTAAGATCTCTCTGACCTCATCACTTTCCCTATCGTTTGCAGTATACACTCCAGTACGATACTGAACCCCTACATCTGCTCCTTGCATATTCTCACTTGTTGGGTCAATAAATCTAAACATATGTGTGATAATTTTTTCAAGTTTTACTTCCTTTTCATCATAAAAAAGTTTACACACTTCAACAAAATTTTGCACACCACTGCACACCTCTTTATAATCTGTTTCGTTCTTCTGACCTTGAGAGTATCCAACCTCACTATTTTCAATGCCTTTTAGTCGTCTAAAATAAGCTTCAACACCCCAGAAACATCCACCCGCAATCACTATTTCTCTCATTTTTTTCTCCTTTGAAGAATTGTATTTACTAAAATTATATCATAGTTTAACTTCTTTTTTCTTAATAATTGTGTTAAAATAATATAAGATAAAAAATTTAAGGAGGCATTTTCTGTGTATAAAAATACCATTGAATTGAATCATCCGCTCATTCAACACAAAGTTACTTTACTTCGTGACATCAATACTAATCACAAAGATTTTAGAGAAATTATCAATGAAATCTCTGGGCTTATGATGTATGAGGCAACTCGAAATTTAGAACTCGAATATATTGAAATTCAAACACCACTAGAGAAAATGTCTTCACCCATATTAAAAGGTAAAGCACCTCTTATCGTTCCAATCCTTCGAGCAGGACTTGGAATGGTAGAGAGAATGCTTGAAGCTATGCCACATGCGAAAGTTGGACATATCGGTGTATACCGAAATGAAGAGACTTTTGAACCGGTTTACTATTTCTGCAAACTACCAAAAGATGCTGCTGAAAGAAATGCATTTGTAGTTGACCCAATGCTTGCAACTGGTGGTTCCGCAAATTTTGCCATCGATTACCTTAAGAAAAAAGGAGTTGGAAACATCACATTAATGTGTATCTTAGCCGCTCCAGAAGGTGTTAGAAAAGTTGAAGAAGTACATCCTGACGTAAAAATAGTGGTCTGCAAAATTGATCGCGAACTTAATAATCACCGTTATATTTTACCAGGTCTCGGAGATGCAGGTGATAGAATTTTTGGAACTAAATAGTCATTTTGTAAAGAAAAAAACCACCTTAAGGTGGTTTTTTTTAATGAGAAGAGATATATTTCTCTGCTATTGCTGCATCCTCTGGCGTTTGGCGTTTGGCAAGTGCAATAAACCAATAGTAAGAGAGAATACTAAATACAATACTAATAATTATAAAAGGAAATGTTGGTACAAGTTTTGCATTAGCGGGTGAAACGTAATTTAACACAGTAAGTATAATTAAGAAAATAAAAATCGGACAGCTTTGGGCAAATGCTTTATGTAGTGAATCCCCATTTTTCATTCCGAGTACCGTTAATATTACTTGGAAAATAACAAATAAAATCAAGGCTACAAAGGTTATCTCAAATTTAATATCTGTTAAAAGATAGGCGAAAATTACAAAAGATAAGAGTGCAATTGTTTTACCACCTTTAAGTCTAAAAACATATTTACTTTTATCATTGCGTTTTCTAAATACCTCTAACGCTATTGGAACAGAGAGATAAGAGAGTACATGATAAAGTCCAAGCACCATTGCCACCATTGTCCAACTTTTAAAAAGCACAATAAATAGAATCGCTAAAATAATATTTGTAAAAAGAGATTTTCTCGAAATACCCACTTTAGGATTTACTACACTGTACATACTTGGCATCTGCTTCGTATCTGACATCGCTGTAAGCATACGTGTTGATGCACCTGTTAACGTAATTGCTGATCCACTTGGTGACACAAATGCTCCAAAATAAATAATTGTAGATAAAAATCCCAACCCTAACGCTGCCGAAAGGTTTACCATTGGAGCGTTAAATGAAATATTGCTCCATCCATGTGCAACCATTGCTGGTGGCATTCCTGCTATATACGCCACTTGAAGAAGCAAATATATAATCAATGAAAATACGATAGAGAGAATTATCGCTAGTGGTATTGTTCTTGATGGATTTTTCACTTCATTCGAAAAATAAGTTATCGTTTGAAATCCGTTAAAAGAGACAATAATTCCTGTTGCAATAATAGCTGTTATCACTGAGTTAAACCCATAAGGGATAAGCGTATTGTGATAAGCAACAAAGTTATGAGGATGAAAAGAGACCGAAAGTATCAAGACCCCCGCAATAATAGGTACTGCTAATTTTATGAGTGTTAAAATATTATTGGTTTTAGCGAGTAAATTTACTCCCCAGAAATTCAATAGTGCATAAATTAAAACTAACGCAACTGCAAGTAGTATTCCAGGAAACGAAAGTTGTCCATGCGCAAAGAGATGACTTTGAGCATTTGGAAATAGACTAATAAAATATTGAATCGTGGCAACTCCTTGAAGTGAAATAACTGCTACAATCCCTAACCAGTGTGATATCGCAAAAGGAAATCCAAAGTATTTATTATGCGTCATTGTTGCAAGAACAGCTGAGAGCCCACGCCGTGGATAGAGTGCCGCAACTTCGGCAAAACACAATCCTA
>JAPLKR010000141.1 GCA_026387965.1 Fusobacteriota bacterium
CCTTAATGTTTGATCGTAACCTACATTATAACAGACTTCCTTCTTATGGGCTTTTTTATTACCTTTATTTTTCCCTGTTGCACTTAATTATACAATCCACCTTGTTTTTTTAAAAAAATGGAGCCAAATCTGTCAATAATAACGGCTATCTATTATTATTTTGACTATCAATATAATAAGATATTATGTAATTTATACAGAAAAAATATGGGATAATATGAAAAAAATCTTGACTTATTTAGTTAATAGTTATATACTTTGATTATCAAAGTATAGTGGAGGCAAATATGTTAGGGTTCCAAAAAGTTGGCTCATTGAAAAAAAAATCTGGGTGCGCTTGTGCAAATAATGTTTGTTTTGAACCAGGCATGGCAGTTCAAAATAATTTAAGTGAGATAAAACCTGGGGATGTTGTGGAAATTTTGGAAATTTCTACCCCTTGTATGAAATTTAAAACACGTCTACTAGATTTAGGGATTAGGGTTGGCAAAGAAGTAACACTGGTTCGAAATGCCCCTATGGGCGATCCGATGCACATTTGTGTTGGAAATTACGATGTGACAATACGAAAAAGCGAGGCAAAATTTATTAAAGTAACAAAAAAATAGAGCATAAAGATGAAATCGAAAGGAAAATTGGATGAAAAGACAGATTAGCATAGCACTCATTGGAAATCCAAATTGTGGAAAAACAACACTATTTAATGCACTGACGGGTGCAAGACAACACGTTGGAAATTGGCCAGGAGTAACGGTAGAGAAAAAAGTCGGGAACTTTTCCTACAAAGAGTTTGATATTGAGTTGATAGACCTTCCGGGGATTTATGGATTTTCAACAAACTCTCTAGATGAAGTAGTATCAAAAAACTATCTTTTAGAAGAAAAACCTGATTTAATAATCAATGTGGTTGATGCTACAACACTTGAAAAAAGCTTACAACTCACCACGCAACTTATTGAGATGAATCAAAAAATTATCTTAGTTTTCAATATGTGGGATGAAGTTGAAAAACGTGATATCCAAATGAATATTCCGCTTATGGAAAAACTTTTAGCAGCGCCAATTATCAAGTCAGTTGCAAAAAAATCCAATGGGAAACAAGAGCTTTTAGCTATTCTTGCAGGTTCGCTTGATCTACCTTGGAAGCACAAAATAGTTCCTTATGACTTACACGTCGAGGAGAGTATCTCTAAAATCTCAGAGCAGTTAGGAGAAAATTATCTCGCTTCTAAACGTTGGGTAAGTGTTAAACTTCTTGAAGGGGACTCTCAAATTAGAGAAAAAATAGCTATATCACAAGAGCTAAACGAAATTGTTGAGTTAGAGGCTAAGAAATTAAAATCCAAGCATCAACAAGAGGTAAGTTTTTTGATTTCAGATAGTCGTTATGGATTTATTAATGGAGTGCTTTCAGAGTGTATCGAGTCAAAAGGACTAGATAAGATGATATTAACTGCTGTACTTGATAGACTTTTACTCAATAAATGGCTAGGATTTCCATTGTTTTTTGTCTGCTTATGGTTGATATTTTATCTAACATTCACCATCGGCGATATCGTTCAAAACTGGATTGCAAGTGGGGTAGATATTTTAGCCAATGCGTTGAACTATCTGTTACCTACTGGGGCACTTCAAGATTTATTGGTAAATGGGATACTCAATGCAGTGGGAAATATTTTGAGCTTTTTGCCACAAATTGTACTACTTTTCTTAATGCTCTCCATAATGGAAGATTCGGGCTATATGTCACGTGTGGCGTTTTTAATGGATAAACTCATGCATTTCATTGGAATACACGGAAAATCTTTCATCTCGCTCTTTTCATCATTAGGGTGTAATGTCCCTGGGATTATGGCAAGTAGAATAGTAGAGAGTGAAGATGATAGAAAAATCACAATATTGATTAACTCATTCATACCATGTTCTGGTCGATTTGCCATTTATATTGTGCTTGTAGGTCTCTTTTTTCCTCATGGTGCGTACAATGTAATATTTGCCATGTACATTATTGGAATAGTAGTGGCGATTGTCACGGCAAAAATTTTAAAGAAATTTATCTTTAAGAAAAATTCTGATCCCTCTGTGATGGAGCTTCCTCCGTACCGTATTCCAACTTTAAAATCCGTCTTACTTCATATGTGGGATAGAGCTTCAATGTTTATAAAGAAGATGAGTACGGTGATCGTTATTGGGACAATTATCGTGTGGGCTCTAGGATATTTTCCAACGCATACGCCGATTACGCCACAGATTACACATGTACAGTCTCAAATTTCAACAACAACAGGGTCAGTACAAAAAGGGTATGAGCTTCAACTTCAAGAGTTACAAAAGGGTGCAAGAATTAACAACTCCTATCTTGCTGACATTGGTCATATCATGCAGCCTGGGCTTGAGCCATTAGGATTTTCTTGGCGTGAAGGGGTGTCACTCATTTCTGGATTTATTGCGAAAGAGATTTTTATTTCTTCAATGATTGTTATCTATGGAGTAAGTGGTGGTGCAGCCAATCTTGCAGGATTGAAAGAGGGTTTAATACATCTTTCAAATATGGATTCCCTTAAAATGTTTTCACTTCTTGTATTTGTAACACTTTACGTTCCTTGTGTCGCGACCATTGCAGCCATTAAACGAGAGATGAACTCTCAAAAATGGATGTGGTTCTCGATTTTTTATGGAATTGGAATCGCTTACTTTGTTTCGTTTGTAATATACCAAATTGGTCGTCTATTTTTTAGATAGTTTTAGAGCTTCTTTGAAAAAAGAGGCTCTTTTTTATAGATTAAAAAGATCAAAAACAATAATGTATATAAATATATTAATTTAAAATTATAATGCATATTAAACTTTTCTTAGTTATATTTTTAGCTAGATTAAAATTGGCAAAATCAAAGGAACTTAAACAGTTGAAACTCGAATACTAGTGCATACACAAAATAATTCTACTGTACGCAGTTATAAAGTTAAATACATTCGTGTGCATAACAAATATTCGTATACAATGCGTTGTTTTTTGCTTACCGCGCCCAGAGAATAGCCGTAAAGATGTCTAAAAAGTTGGTTAGTCAAAAAATGCGGCAGCGTATTTGAACTAGAATAAAATTTTGACTGTTTTGTGCACTCTTTTTTAATTTTGAAAGTGTTGAATTTTATCAATATATGGTATAATAGAAGTATATAATCAAACTTTTAGGAGGTGAAATGATAGGTATTATTGGTGCAATGCAAGAAGAGATAGAGAGTTTAATCCCTTTTGTGGAGATAAAAAATAGAAGTGTGACAGCTCATATCGAATTTATTGAAGGTACGCTTAATGGTAAAGAGGTTGTGGTAGCTTACTCGGGAATAGGGAAAGTACAGTCTAGTGTATGCGCTACTTTAATGATTGAGAAGTATAAAGTAGAAAAAATTATTTTTTCAGGAGTAGCAGGCGGGCTTAATCCAAAGATTCCTGTTGGAGGCGTTATTATTGGAGCTAAGTTATTGCAACATGATTTTGATTGTACAGGATTTGGTTATGAATTAGGGGTTATTCCACGGGCGAAAGCATCAATTTTTTATAGTGATAAAAAACTCATAGAGATTGCTTCAAATTTTCTTAAAAAGCAAGAGGCAAAATTTATGGTTGGGACCATTGTCAGTGGTGATCAGTTTATTTGTGAAAAGGAAAAGGCTCTCTCTCTTATAAAAATATTTGGAGCCGATGCGGCTGAAATGGAAGGGGCTGCAGTAGCACATGTGGCAACACTATATGATGTTCCATTTGTGGTAGTCCGTCTAATATCGGATAATGCCAATGAAGAAGCTAAAGTGGATTATAGTACATTTATTAAAGGGGCTATTATTCTTGCGAATAATATTGTGAAAAATATTGTAGAAAATCTGTAAGGGGGGCGAAGTGGCAACTTCAGGAAAAAGACCAAGTAATGGAGCAAAAAAAGCACCACAAAGAAGAACGTCAAAAAAGAAGGTTACGAAAACAAAATTTCATCCAATTAAATTGATCATACTCATAATTTTTGTGGTTGCGATCATCATTATGGGAATGAAAGTAAAAGATAAAATTACTTTTATAAAAAACCAAAGAGCGAGTGCAACTCAAAAAATTGATTCTACGATTAAAACACAAACACAAGAAGATTATCAAAACCAAGTTCCTTCGGCTTATCAGAAAAGTCAAGAGATAAATGATGATATTAACTCAATTATTGAAAGTGGTTCTTCAAATGTGTCTACAAGTGGTGTAAAGAATTCAAGTAGCACAAATTCTGGTGAAAACTAATGCAAAAGAAATTAACAGTGGAAGAGTTAGCTGAGCTCTTCCATTTTGAATTACTTTTTGGAGAGAATACACTAGAAAAAGAGATAAGTGTTGAAAAAATATATCTTCCTGGAATGGAGTTTTATTCAGATAAAAGTGATGAGGACAAAGGGTCTGGTCACGTTCAGCTGATTGAATATACAATATTACACTATCTAAAACAAAAAAAACTAAGTGTGGAAAAAAAATTAATTCAATTTTTTCAGCATGATTACCCTTGTATTATTGTTCGTGATAGGTTTTTTTTTGAAGAACATAAAAAACTTATTGAAAAATATTGTAAATGCCCAATTCTTTATACCCCTTATAATATTATAAAACTTCAAGGGAGCGTAGAGGAGTATTTAACTCTAAGATTAACCCCAGAAACAATTATTGATGGCTATGTTTTCCTGGATGTACTAGGAATGGGCATTTTACTCACAGGACATAGAAATTCAAAATTTGGAGCAGCAATAGATTTACTTAAAAGAGGACACAGATTAATTTGTAATGAACACCTTCAAGTTAAAAGAGTTCATGAACATCAACTCATGGGCTACAATCCTAAATACTGTGAATTTCAAAAAGGGGATTTCTCATTAGAATTGACTAATGGTCAGAAAATTGATGTTGAAACTTACTTTGGTATGTGGGGCATAAGGGAGTATAAAAAAGTTGACTTGATCATAGAGTTTGAAATTCTTAATGAGCTTAAAACATATGATCGCTTAGGATTGGATGCAGAGTATTTTCAAATCTTAAATGTCAATGTTCCAAAGCTAACAATCCCTGTGAAAGATGGTCGAAATTTAGCAATTCTCGTAGAAGCTGCTGCGATGAATGAACGTTCTAAGGAATTAGGCATTCATAGTGCAGAAAATTTTTGTAAGAAAGTTAATGAAGTCATTTTAGAAAATAAAAAACAAAGAGGTATTTTAGGCATGGACTTTAATAAAATAGTGACCCCAGAAATGCTCATTAACCAATTTAAATTAGGTGTTGTGAGTGGTAAAAAAGAGCGTATTTCAACAACTAAAATAACTTCAACCCACATATATGTACCCACTCTTGAATTAGCGGGGTATTTTGATGTTTTAGAGGAGTCAAATGCCCTTGAGGTGCATTATATAACTCAAAGAGAAGTTGATTTTTTTATGAAAGTTGAGAAAGAAGTGCGAGAGCAGTCTTTGAATGCCTATTTACAGCATGATATTAAGCTTATTATTATTGATCAAGATGCTGTTTTAACAGAGTATTTTCTTGAAGTGGTTATGAAAAGTGACAAAATTGTTGTAAGACTACCAGCATCTAACAAGATCTCAATTAATTCAATTCAAGAGTATTTGGATAATTTTTTCGCCAGAGAGATAACAATGCATGGCATTTTTATGGAGATATATGGGTTTGGTGTTATGATCACAGGCCAAAGTGGTTTGGGAAAAAGTGAAGCTGCTTTGGAGCTTATACATCGAAAACATCGATTTGTAGTAGATGATAAAGTGAAATTTATTGAAAAAAAAACAGGGGAAATTGTAGGAAGTGCAGACAAAATTCCACATTTTATGGAAATACGGGGACTCGGAATCATTGATATTAAGGCCCTCTATGGTGTTGGGGCGATTAAAGAGCGCAAAAGATTAGATGTTATTGTAAATTTGAAGGAAGTTTCTAATCAAGAGAAGCTTGAAGCGAGTGATTTTAAAATTGAAAATAGTATCATCTTGACTCAAAGTATTCCAACTTTAGATTTATATATTTTTGCAGGTAGAAATGCAGCTACATTGATTGAACTTGCTGTAATGAGTGTAATGATGAAAAAAATAGTTTAAGGAGATACTATGGGTTATAAAATTGATTTACATACACATACAATTGCTGCAGGTCACGCTTATTCAACCTTAGATGAGAATATGGGAGTGGCAGAAAAAAAAGGTATGGAAATTGTGGCTTATACAGAACATGGTCCAAAAATGATGGGAGGTCCACATCAATATTTTTTTAATAATTTAAAAGTTCTCCCAGATTATATTTATGGCGTGAGAGTGTTAAAAGGTATTGAATGTAATATAATGAATAGTAATGGAAGTGTTGATTGTGAGGATAAAGTGCTTAGGAATTTGGATATTATTGGAGCTGGACTTCATAGAGTAGATGGAGGATTTCACCCTGGAAGTAGAGAAGAAAATACATTTGCTGTAATCAATACAATGAAAACAAAAAAAGTTGATTTTATTGCTCATATTGGAAATCCAGTGTATGACATAGATTTTGTTGAAGTGGTAAAAGCTGCAGTAAAATACAATGTGGCGATAGAAGTAAATAACTCTTCATTTCAGACTTCGAGACCAGGGTCAACAGCTAATTGTGAGTGTGTCGTAAAACTTTGCAAAGAACACGGTGCTTTTGTATGTTTGGGAAGTGATTCTCATTATTGTGAGGATGTTGGTGCCTTAGAGCTTTCTACAAAACTCGTGAAAAAATATGGTATTTCAGAGGATAAAATTTTAAATACGAGTAAGGAAATTTTATTTCAATTTTTAAATTCTAATGGCAACTTAATTAGAAAAGGCAAAGTGAAATAATGGATTTAATTCGAAAGCAGTTTAGAGCTGCGAAAAAAATTCTCATTACCACACATGTCGGGCCTGATGCGGACGGTGTAGGATGCGCAATTGCACTTCAAGAACTTCTAATTGATATGGGAATTAGTGTAAGTTGCATTGAAATCCTACTTCATGATGAAATTCCTGAAAACATTAGATTTCTTGATAAAAGAATGAGTGTGAAAAAAGTCGTAAATAGTGACTTTGAAAAGTTTTTTGATACTGTTGTGATACTAGATGTAGGAACACTTGACAGAATTGGAAATATAGCGAAATTTGTTACGCCGAAAACGACTCTTATTCATTTTGATCATCATATTAGTCGTGAAAAACTCACTCACTTCGCAATGATTACAGAAGATGCCTCTTCAACTGCAGAAGTGCTATATAATTGGATCAGGCTATGTAAACTCTCCGTAAATCAAATCGCATGTGAAGCGCTTTATGCTGCTCTTATCCATGATACAGGTAATTTTTTATATAATAATGTTACTGTGGAGACATTGCAATTTGCTCAGTTTTTGAAAAACCTACATTTTGATGCAGAAAACATATCGCGAAGGGTGCTGTATAACAAGAGTTTTGCCACTCTTAAATTACTAGGAATTGCACTGTCAAGGTTAAAACTTAGTAGTGATGGACTCGCTTCGACCTATTTAATGCTGAAAGATATTGAAGAGGTAAAAGCACACTATAATGATACGGATCCGATTATTGAGGTACTAAATAATTTAGAAAATGCTAAAATAATACTTTTCCTTAAAGAGAAAGAACCCAATGTTTTCAAAGCGAGTATTAGGACAAAAGAGTATGATGTTGAGAGCATTTCAAGAGACTTTGGTGGAGGTGGTCATATAAAAGCAGCAGGATTTACCACTTCGAAGCCTATTTATGAAGTTGTTTCCATAGTAAGTGAAAAATTTAAAGAGCAGTTAAGGGGGAAACGTGTATAAAATATTAGAAAAAAGAAACATTGGACCTGAAATTTTTGAAATTAAAATTGAAGCCCCACTCGTTGCAAAATCAGCAAAACCAGGCCAATTTTGCATTATAAAACTAGATAAAAAAGGAGAGAGAATTCCATTAACCATTTGCGATTATGACACTTCGACAGGCAGTGTTACTTTAGTGGTCCAAGCGATGGGCGAATCGACTAAAAAAATGGTAGCATATGAAGTGGGAGAATATTATTCGGATTTTGTCGCTCCCCTAGGGCATGCATCAGAATTTATAACCCTTCCCTTAGAAGAACTGAAAAATAAAAAAATTCTTTTTATTGCAGGCGGGGTAGGAGTTGCGCCTGTATATCCTCAAATTAAATGGCTTTATGAGCATGGTGTACACACAGATATTATTATTGGAGGGCGTAGTGCAGAACATTTGATTTATATAGAAGAGCTTTCAAAAATGTCAACAATTCACATTGCAACCAATGATGGAAGTCTTGGAACGACAGGACTTGTAACGGATGTGCTGGATAATTTGATGAAATCGGGAAGAATATTTGATGAAGTTATTACCATAGGTCCATTGATTATGATGAAATTTGTTGCATTAAAGACGAAAGAGTATCATCTTAAAACTATTGCGAGTTTGAATACACTAATGGTAGATGGAACAGGGATGTGTGGCGCTTGTCGAGTAACAGTAGGTGGAAAAACATGCTTTGCCTGTGTGGATGGGCCTGAATTTGATGCGCATGAAGTGAATTTTGATGAAGCTCTTAATAGACAAGGGATGTATAAAAATATTGAAAAAAGAAAAGAACATATCGCTTCTCATCTATGTAATTTAGCGTCGCCACAAGTGGAAGAGAGTATTCAACTTGTAAATCGCCAGACTGCAGTACCTGTTAGAAATCAAGAACCAGGAATTAGAGTAACTAATTTTAGTGAAGTGTGTTACGGGTATAATGAAATAGAAGCAAAGCTTGAGGCGAGCCGATGTTTAAAATGTAAAAATCCACTCTGTGTACAAGGGTGTCCCGTGAGTATTCAAATTCCTAAATTTATTGAAGCAATTGAGAGTGGTGAGTATGAAAAATCAGCAGAAATTATTTTTCAAGACTCTACACTTCCAGCGATTTGTGGTCGCGTGTGCCCGCAGGAGACGCAGTGTGAAGGAAAATGTATATTAGGCATTAAAGGACAATCGATTTCTATTGGAAAATTAGAGCGGTTTATTGGCGATTTTGCACTCAAAAACCCAATAAAACAACACGTAAATTCTAAAAATGGGAAGAAAATTGCAGTAATAGGATCGGGGCCTTCGGGACTGACCTGTGCTGGGGAACTTGCAAAAAAAGGATTTGACGTGGTGATATTTGAAGCGCTTCATCAAGCTGGTGGTGTGTTAGAATATGGGATTCCAGAATTTAGACTGCCGAAAACAGATGTTGTACAAAAAGAGATCGAAAATATTAAAAAACTTGGAGTTAGCATTGAAACGGATATAGTGATTGGAAAGACGCTAACCTTAGATGACATTTTAGAAAATGGATTTGATGCAGCTTATATTTCGAGTGGTGCAGGGCTTCCAAAATTCATGTATATTCCAGGGGAAAACTCAAATGGTGTGGTATCGGCAAATGAATTTTTAACTCGCATCAATTTAATGAAAGCTTATATGAGTGAATACTCTACACCAGTTCATATTGGGAAAAATGTTGTGGTTATTGGTGGCGGAAATGTTGCAATGGATGCAGCGCGAACAGCAAAAAGACTTGGTAGCAAAGTGAGTGTTGTATATCGTAGAACCAAGGCTGAACTTCCTGCAAGACATGAAGAAATTGAACATGCTATTGAAGAGGGAATTGAGTTTCGTTTTTTAAGAAATCCTGTTGAGTTTGAAGTTGAGAATGGGTGGGTTAATGGTGTAAAAGTCTCTGTAATGGAACTTGGTGAACCAGATAGCAGTGGCAGAAGAACCCCAGTAGTAGTAGAAGGAAAATTTGAAAGAATTGAGGCGGACTCTGTGATTATTGCTCTTGGAACGACTCCGAATAAAATTATTCCAAATACAACACTTGGCCTTGAAGTTAATATACAGGGGACAATTGTAATAGATGAATTCGGTAGAACAACGAAAGTTAATGTGTATGCAGGTGGAGATGCGACACTTGGAGCAGCCACAGTTATTCTTGCAATGCAAGCAGGAAAAATTGCAGCAGAGACGATAGCAAAAGATATTTTATAAAAGCCCCATAAGGGGCTTTTTTTGGGGGAGAATTTATGAATGAAATTATGATATTAATTGGAATTATTTTGATTATAAGTATTTGGTCAACAAAACTTTCAAACAAAGCGAGCATTCCAGTGCTTATTATTTTCATTGCTATAGGAATGCTAGCCCATGCAGAAGGGTTTAAAGCGGTTCATATGCAGGATAAATCAGTTGAGTATGCAATCGGTTCGATTACGATGGCATTTATTTTATTTGGAGGGGGCTTAGATACAGATATTTTCCATGTAAGAAAGTACTGGAAAGAAGGCGTTGTTCTTTCTTTTGGTGGTGTCGTTATTACGACACTACTGTTTGCTATTCCGGTTCATTATTTAGCACATTTTTCCTATCCGATGTCCTTTTTAATTGGTGCGGCTGTTGCTTCAACCGATGCGGCGGCAGTATTCAATGTGCTTAAAAGTGCAAAGGGAGTTGTAAACAAAAAACTCGGAGCGGTGCTTGAACTCGAATCAGGAAGTAATGACCCTATTGCCTATGTATTGGTGCTTATATTCATTGAAATTATAATGAGTGGTGGAAAAACACCTATTGGTCATTTTATACTGTTTTTTGTTTTACAAATTATTATAGGTGGAGCTATTGGATATCTTTTTGGGGTATTAACCACAAAACTCTATAAAATAAGTAAAATTAATGTTCCAGAGCTCTACGTAATACTTATACTTGCAGTGGTCCTTTTAACTTATGGAATGGCGGAAGTATTGGAAGGAAACCCCTTTCTAGCTGTATATATTTTGGGTATTTTTATCCGATCTAAAAAATTAATGTATAAGAACAGTACGATTCGATTTTTTTCCGCTGTATCTTGGGTAATGCAAATTATACTGTTTGTCTCTCTCGGATTTCAAATATTTCCAAAAGAACTTACTGAAATGTGGTTGTCTCGTTCACTACTTGCTTTAATTCTTATTCTTATTATTCGTCCGATTGTGGTATTTTCACTGCTTCAACTTTTTGGGAAAAAATACCACTTTAAAGATAAATTATTTTTAACATGGGGGGGACTTAAAGGGGCAGTTCCAATTGTGTTTGCTGCTTTAATTTATTCTAAAGGGGTTGGAAATGATAGCTCCATTTTTAATTTTATTTTTTATATCGTTGTATTCTCAGTGCTTGTTCAAGGTTCTACACTGTCGTGGCTTGGAAAGAAATTAGGGGTTATTGTAGAAAATACGAGAAATTTTAAAGAGAGCATCTCCATTGATGAGATAGAGTATTTTGAAGATCAGCTTATTGAAGTTTCAATTATGCAAAACTCTTGGCTTCAATCTAAATTGATACGGGATATTCGTCTACCTCTAAGTGCCTTAATAGTATCGGTTATACGTGGGAGAGAGTATATCTATCCAAAAGCGAGTTTGCCATTAGAAGTAGGAGATAGACTTCTTATCTCAGCTGAAAATAGGGAAGCCCTTCTTAAATTCATAGAAGAACAGCACCATATTTTGGATAAATAGTATTGTGATTAAAATAATTTAAAATAATGGCGAAAAAAATTGACAAAATATTAATATTTTGTTTTTTTTTGATTAAAGTTTAAATTTATAAGGAGGGTATAAAAAAACAAAAGTGATTTTAAAAATACGAAATCGAATATTGACATATATTGACTCTTGCGCATTAGTTCCATCGATGCTAAAGTATATGGAACTTTTGAACATCGAGATTTTCCTAACCCAATTTTAGTATCGAACAAATTTATTATCTTATCAGCATAACTTTTCTATAATAAACTAATAACAATGGATAGCTTTTGAAATCATTTATACAAACTGAATCGTGTTCAAACAATTCATGACATTCTAGAATCATGCATGAAACTCAGTTTTAAAAAGTTTTTCGCTGCATAAGAAGGGACTTTCGAGATCAAAAATGTCGATCATCAAATTAGCGCACGAGATTAATTATACCATTAAACCTTTTCAAACCAGTAACTTCCCGAAAGTACCAAAATTTAAATTCTACTTATCAACAACAGGAGAATAACATCGTGAATACTAAAAACTTGAAATTCAATCAGATTGAAGTTGTCAAAAACGCACCAATGGATTACGCTGTAGGTATCAAAATAGCCATAATCGCTGATACAGAAGACTATCACATGGGAATACTTGAAGTCGCTCCTGGCAAACAGAACGGCGCCCACTACCATACAAAATACGCTGAAATCTATCAGGTCATCAGCGGAGAAGGATATCTAATTATTCAGGACTTCAATAACCAGAATGACAAGGCGGAAATCAAAATAACCAAAGACGATGTGGTTAAAACACCTGTTTACACGATACACCAGATTAAAAACACTGGAACTGAACCTTTAATAGTCACATTTTTCTGCCATAAAAACAGTACAGTACAGGACAGACATGTTCTTTAATTAATAAACAAAACGAAATTAAACCAAAGGAGAAAAACCATGAAAAAACTAATAGTATCAACAATATTCATTCTAATTCTAGGAACATTTCCAGTTTTCGCATCATCGCAAGATAATCAAGAAAACTCGCAAGTAGCAACTCCTACATGGACAGTTTCACTTAACAACGAGTCTAACGGCGGCTGGACTCTCGAATATATAGATAATGGCAATGTCACCACACTAGGAACAATAGGGCCCTTTGCAACAGCTGAGTATTCTTTACCTGGACAGCATTGGGAAGCCGACTTCAACCTAATTAATACTACGATCCCTGATGACCAACAAAATTGGATGCAACAAGTTCAGGATTATAATACGTTTACTTTTGATGACGGTGTAAAATTTAATAGTAACGCCTCTACTCCAAATAATAACATAATACAATGTGTTATAGATATACCACAGGTACCTATGGTTCATCATCATCATTAAATTAATATTATCTGATTTCGATATGGAAGGGCGATGCGCCGTCACCGGCGTAAATCAAGCGGTTACGACTGAGCACGACCCTCCATAAAGTTGCTAATTTAACGCAATTTTGTATTACTCAAATAAAACAAAAAAATTGCTCTAGTAAAAAAAATTTAAATATAAGGATCATTTTATGAAAAATATAATCGATTTGACTCAGGAAATATATAACGAAATGCCAGTTTTTCCAGGACATTTGAAAACCCATTTATGGGAAGATGAGACACATGAAGAAACGGCTTTAAGATACACGGATGGATACAGCTATTGTTCAAATGCTATGCTTATCAGCGAACATGGTCCAACGCATATTGATTCGCATAGTCATGTAAATAAAGACGGGCTGTCAATTGAAAAGATGCCCCTTGATCTCTTTTACGGTTCAGCTCTCTGCCTTGATATGACATGGCTGCCTGAACATACTCTTTACAGTGTTGAAATGATTGAGGAGGCTGAAAAAAGAGCTGGTTTAACCATAGACAAAGGCGATATCGTACTCTTTCACATCGGTCATTACAGCAAATACCATCCTTCCGAAAAATACTTGACCGGTTATTCAGGATTCTCGTACCAAGCAGCAAAATATCTGATTGAAACAAGAGGAGTTAAAAACTGGGGAGTTGATACTCCAAGCCCCGACATAGCAGGAACAACCAACTTTCCGGTACATATTCACCTCAAAAAAATTGGAATTCCCCATATTGAAAATCTCTGCAATCTGGAAAAAGTAGCAGGAAAAAGATTCGTCTTTGCAGGATTTCCATTAAGAATCAGGAATGGAAGCGGTTCACCAATTCGCGCTGTAGCGATTATGCAATAAGAAGGCATTAGGCATAAATCAACAAACTGACAACTCAGTCTACGAAAAAGCCATAACGATGAAAAAATATCAATTTAGTAACACAGATATTATTACAGGTGATGGTCTAACTCCATCAATTTTTGTTAGTTAATGATGGTAGAATACAACAAATAGCTGACGCGCCTTTTAATAATATCTGCGACAAAGTGATTGATTGCAAAAACATGATATTATTCCCTGGTCTAATAAACTTGTATACTCATGGTTGCTATAGTGGCCCTTTATTTTCAAGCGGTTCACAGCCATTACAAAATCAAGAAATTTTGAATAATATTAGTAAACACCTTTCTCAGGGCGAAGTAGCTCTAGTTAATGTATGTGGTTTCGGGTCTATTTCAGATTATCCGTCAAGAAAGCATACTAAACTAGAGTCTATCCGAGCACTAATCATTTTAAAATGCCATTTACGGCAGTTGTTATTATAGATGGAGAAGGGATAACAAACATACATAGAAAAACATCCATTGATTCTATGATCAAAAAAGGAGCGGTAATACTTGGAGGAGTGGGCAGTGGCGCAACTCTTGGCGGTGAAGTTATATGCTATAAATACATCGCCGTAATATTTGAAAAATATACTTCAGTACGATTGCCTTATGAAACATGCGAGAAAATAAAAATTACGCTATTTGGTCATGACTTAAATATAAAACCCTCTATTCGTGAATTAAAAAAAATACTATTAGACCACCTTCAAAACCCCATATCAGCATTAACAAGAGCACAAACGATATTAAAGCGTTTTAGAAAGTCTTTTCTTCTATTGCGATATTGTGTACTAAAAATTTTGAAAACTTTCAATTTAGCATTAACATGTTCGACAATGATTCTAATTTTTGCTTTTTCTCGATTTGATAGCTTATCCTCATCAGAAAGAGGATTATGTTTTGAAGATTTTTTTGGTAGTTCACAGCATTGATGAAACTTCAAAACACATTGATAACCGCCGTCTACATACAATTTTAACGTTATATTGATCGGCAGCATAGAAGCTTTA
>JAPLKR010000039.1 GCA_026387965.1 Fusobacteriota bacterium
CATTAATGTATGCGCTCCAAATATCTGTTGTTCCTCCATAACTTGCAGGTAAACTAAACGTTATTTTACTTAAATCAATGGGCGTAGATGTTGTATTTACTACTGTAAAATTAGCCATTCCCGACAGATACCATTGGCTACCAGTTAAATTGACTGATTGAGTGTTTGAAACAGCTCCCACAGAAGCGGTGTTCGTTAGCATGTTTGAACTAACGGTTATTGCATTTGAAATAGATGCTACAACGAGTAATGCTGTAATGTATATTATAATTTTTTTTCTATTCATGATACCTCCCCTTTTTGACTGGCAATGATGAATAATTATTCCTTTCTTTGCAAAGTCACACAACCTTGTTCTCGGCAAAATTTTATTTTGGTTGTATAATTAGCATCATATTTAATTAAACCTACTATGTCAACAACTTTTTTTAACAACCATTCAATTGCCAGTGTTTTCAACATCTTTTTCACATAATTTTCACACAACAAATTAAATTGATTTTAATAAAAATAACGAATTTAATAGATAAATCTACAATTGTATGCAGTTATTAGCGACTTTTTTATGGATTTATGTGTTGAATGATATGAAATTATCAAGCACAAGTTTGCTTTGTTTGACGAATTTTGTTATAAAAAATTCACACGGACTCAATATTTGTATTTTATTTATTTTTTTACATTGCCTCAATTGTCAAATTATGGCTGCTTTCTCAAATGTAAGGAATAAATACTTTGCTTGTCATTCTGGTCGTAGTACCGGAATCTATTTTTAAAGTTCTGAGATACCGACATTAGTAGCCGGTATAACAAATTCTAGAATTCTATATATTTCAGCAATCCGCTATAATTATACAATTTGCCAAATAAAAAAAGAGTTCTGAACTAAATCAGAACTCTTTTTCTATTTAATAAATCCGTCATAATCTCTCATAACTAGATTGGCATTAATTTGTTGCACAAAGTCAACGGCTACCCCAACTATGATCAATAAACTGATTCCTGTAATATATATTTGGACTCCGATAACAATGGAAAGAACTGAAGGCAGTATTGAAACTATCCCTAAGAAAAGTGCTCCAACCGTTGTAATTCGAATTGCTACCCTTTCGAGATACAATTCAGTCTCTTGTCCTGGTCTTATCCCAGGAATTGCTCCACCACTCTGCTTCAAATTGTCGGCAACTTTCCCAGGGTCAAATACAATTGCTGTATAAAAATAAGAGAAAAACACAACAATAAGAAATTCAAGTATTAAATACCAAACACTGGTAGGTGTTGCAAGTTGGCTTAAAAAGGACTTCAAAACCATAATATTGTTAGGCTGGTATCCTTCGTTCAGAAAGCTGTACAAAACATATCGCATAAATTAATAGTATGAAGAATACCACCATAACAATAATTTTTACGATCATAATTGAGAATGCTTCTTGCTGAAGTTGAGTCGACATTTGCATAACCATTGAAGGTACTCTTGCTACTATGTTTACCGCTATGATAATAGAAATACCATTTCCGATTCCATTTACAGTAATTTGCTCTCCTATAAACATTAAGAACACTGTTCCTGCTGTTAAGATTACAATACTTGTAAACATAAAGAAAAATATATTTTCTGTAGTAACCATATGCATTGAGCACAACCAAATACTTACACCTGCAGATTGAATAAGTCCAATTACAATCGTCAAATAACGCGTATACTGGATTATCTTTTGTCTTCCTGCATCTCCCTCTTTTTGCATCTCTTCAATTTGTGGAACTACTGCACCGAGTAGTTGCATAATAATTGAAGCATCAATATAAGGCATTACGCCTAATGCAAAAATGGTGGCACGGGCAAGCCCACCACCAGAGAATAAGTTAAACATTGCTAGCAGACTATTACCCTGAACCATTTGTTGTAAGGCTTGCCAATTAACACCTGGAACAGGGATTTGTGTACCAATTCGAGCCACTAATAACATGAGTAGAGTAAAAATTATTTTTCCTCTTAACTCTTGAATCGCAAAGATTTGTTTAATCTTTACTTTAAAATGCTCGATATTTAACATCTATTTGTCTCCTATGAAACTGCGACTAAAGTATTTCTACTTTTCCACCAACAGCCTCGATTTTTGCTTTAGCTTGTTCAGAAACTTTTTGCACTTTAACAGTTAATGATTTTGTAATCTCACCATCAGCAAGAATTTTTACTCCACCATTAAGTACTTTTTTGATAGCTCCTTTTTCATAAAGCGAATCAATTGTAACTTCTTCACCTACTTCAAAGTATACTTCTAAATCTGAAACGTTAAGAACAGTAAATACTGTTTTAAAACGTGCATTTGAAAAGCCTCTTTTTGGAGCTCTAATGATTAAAGGCATTTGTCCGCCTTCAAATCCTGGTCTTACTCCTCCACCAGTACGTGCTTTTTGTCCGTTAGATCCTTTTCCGGCAGTTTTTCCCCACCCTGATGATTCTCCACGTCCAACACGTTTTTTTCTGTGCTTTGACCCTTCAGCTGGGCTTAGTTCATTAAGTCTCATGTTTAAGCCTCCTCCACTTGTAGTAGGTATCCTACTTGTTTGATTTTTCCGATAATATCTGGAGTCGCTTCAAGTGTATTTGAATCATTGATTTTTCTAAGTCCTAAAGAGTTAACTGTACCAACATGAGCTGGTAGTCTTCCAATTAAGCTTTTTACTAAAGTCACTTTTTTTGCCATTTGAAACTCCTATCCTACAATCTCAGCAACTGATTTTCCACGCATTTCAGCGATTTTTTCAGCTGTTCTTAATTCTAATAATCCGTTGATAGTTGCTCTAGCAACGTTAAGTTTGTTTTTACTTCCAAGAATCTTGGTAAGTATATTGTGCACTCCAACTAGATCTAAAATATCACGAGCAGATGATCCTGCTTTAATTCCAGTACCTTCTACGGCTGGCTTCATGATAACTTGAGTTGCAGAGAACTCTCCAACAGTTGGGTGTGGTATAGTTGTGTTTTTTAAAGAAACATTAACCATGTTTCTTTTTGCGGCAGAGATTGCCTTCTTGATTGCTTCCGGAACTCCATTAGCTTTACCAAGTCCAATTCCAACTTTACCTTTTTTATCTCCTACAGCAGCCATTACAGAGAAGCTGATTTTTCTTCCACCTTTTACAGTTTTAGAAACACGGCTAATTTGGATGATTTTTTCTTCAAACTCGCTTTTTTCTCTTTCAACAGGTCTTCTGTTGTTATTTCTTTCGTTACTCACCGCTATCCTCCTAAAACTCTAAACCAGATTCACGTGCAGCTGTTGCTAATGCTTCCACGCGACCAGTAAAGATATACCCTGAACGATCAAATACTACTGATTTGATTCCTTTAGCGATTGCTCTTTCAGCAATTTTTTTGCCAATTAATTTAGCGGCATCAATGTTACCACCATTTTGAACATCAGCTTTGATTTGCTTGTCAATTGTAGATGCTGAAACAAGAGTGTTCCCTGTTGTGTCATCGACAATTTGAGCAAACATGTTTTCTAAACTTCTGTAGATACAAAGTCTTGGTCTAGCAGTCGTTCCAGAAATTTTACTACGTATTCTTAAGTGACGCTTTTCACGTGCTTCTTTACGATTAACTCTTTTGTACAAAGTGTTCACCCCTTCTTTTTAAGATTTAGGCTTTTTTACCTTCTTTTCTACGGATCACTTCATCATTGTACTTAACCCCTTTACCTTTATAAGGCTCAGGTGGTCTCTTAGAACGAATTACAGCTGCTACTTGTCCTACAACTTCTTTTTCGATTCCTTCAACATGAATTTTTGTCGGAGATTCACACTTGAATGTAATCCCTGCAACTTCATCAATTTCAACTGGATGTGAATATCCAAGTGCTAAAGTCAATCCTTTTCCTTTAGCTGCTGCTCTGTATCCTACTCCTACTAAGTCTAACGTTTTTACATAACCTGTAGAAACACCGATGACCATATTAGAAAGTAGTGCACGAGTTGTACCATGAAGTGAACGTGTTAATTTTTCCTCGTCCACTCTAGCAACAGAAACTGTATTTCCTTCTACTTTAACAACAATTTTGTCGCTAAACGTTTTAGTTAATGTTCCTTTTGGGCCTTTAACAGTAACAGTAGAACCATCTACTTTTACTTCTACGCCTGCAGGAATGCTGATTAGTTTATTTCCTACTCTTGACACGTTTCCTCCTAGAAATTATTACCAAATATAGCAAAGAACTTCGCCACCAATGTTTTCTTTTCTACAAAATTTATCCGTAGCGATTCCTTTTGGTGTTGAAACGATTGCGATACCAAGTCCTCCAAGAACTTTCGGTATGTCAGCGACACCGCTATACACACGTCTTCCTGGTTTAGAAATTCTTTTTAGTCCTCTAATAACGCTCTCTCTATTTGGAGTGTATTTTAGATACACACGCAAATCTTGGTGTGCTCCATTTGAAATAATTTTGTAACTTGCTACGTATCCTTCTGCTACTAGGATTTTAAGAATTCCTTCTTTTTCCTTTGACATAGGGATGTCCACTTTATCATGTTGCGCTTGAATTGCATTTCTTATACGAGTTAGCAAATCTGCGATTGGATCAGTTAAATACATGGATATGAATCCTCCCTGCTTACCAGCTTGATTTTCTTACGCCAGGAATTGCACCTTCACTAGCGAGTTTTCTGAAGCATATACGGCAGATATCGAAATCCCCCATATACCCTCTTGGTCTTCCACAGATTTTACATCTGTTTCTGTACTGTACATTGTACTTTTTGTTTTCATTTCTATAGATCATAGATAACTTTGCCATTTAATACTCCCTATTTCTGGAAAGGCATTCCGAAGGCTTTCAACAGCTCAAATGATTGCTCATCTGTTTTAGCTGTTGTTACAATCGTCACACCAATTCCGAAAATTTTATCTACTTTGTCGAACTCAATTTCTGGGAAAATAAGTTGTTCTTTAATACCTAATGTGTAATTTCCTCTTCCATCAAAAGCTTTTTTTGATATTCCTTCAAAATCTTTTGTTCTCGGAAGTGCCAGACATATTAGTCTATCAAGAAAATCATACATGTTAGAATTTCTTAGTGTCACTGATACTCCGATAGGCATTCCTTCACGAAGTTTAAATCCAGCTTCACTTTTTTTAGCTTTTCTAATTACCGGTTGTTGACCAGTAACAATTTTAAGATCGTTAAATGCTGCTTCAATTAGTTTTGAATTTTGTGTAGCTTCTCCTACGCCAATGTTCACAACTATTTTTTCAAGTCTTGGAACAGCGTTAACGTTTTTCATTCCTAGTTTCTCTTGAAGAGCAGGAACGATTTTTTCTACATACTCTTTTTTGAGTCTTGCTTGATAACTCACCGTTTTTTCCTCCTTCAAAATTATAGAACCTCAGAGCAATGTTTACATACTCTAACTTTTTGACCATCTTCTAGGGTTTTGTGCGCTACTCTTGTAGCTTTTCCGCATTTTTCGCAGAAAAGCATCACTTTTGATGAGTACATTGCGTTAGGTTTCTTTACAACTCCACCTTGTGGGTTCATTTGAGTTGGTTTCAAGTGCTTTGTTACAATGTTTACACCCTCAACTACAACTTTACCTTTAGCGGTAAACACTCTTAAAACTTTTCCAGTTTTACTTTTATCTTTTCCAGATATTACTTGAACCATATCACCACTTTTAACATGTAGTCTATTTGGCACTGATTTTATTTTATTATATTTCACTGTTTAATCCTCCGACTTATATAACTTCAGGTGCAAGTGAAACGATTTTCATAAAGTCTCTCGCTCTAAGTTCTCTTGCCACTGGTCCGAAAATACGAGTTCCTTTTGGATTGTTAGTGTTGTCAATAATTACTGCAGCGTTATCATCAAATCTGATGTAAGAACCATCTTCTCTTCTGATCTCTTTGTGAGTTCTAACCACAACTGCCTTAACCACTTGTCCTTTTTTCACTGTTCCATTAGGAATAGCTTCCTTAACCGATGCTACGATCACATCTCCGATTCTTCCGAATCTTCTTCTTGAACCACCTAAAACACGGATACACATAATTTTTTTTGCACCTGTGTTATCTGCAACATTCAATATTGTTTGTTGTTGGATCATCTGTTTCCTCCTACAAAACTATCTAGCCTTCTCTAAGATTTCAACAACTCTCCATCGTTTGTCTTTACTTAGAGGTCTAGTTTCCATAATTTTCACTTTATCTCCAACGCTACATGTATTCTCTTCATCATGTGCCTTGAATTTTTTAGATTGTTTTACTTGTTTTTTGTACACCGGGTGAAGCACCATTTTCTCTTCCAGTACCACAACTGTTTTTTCCATTTTATCAGAAACAACAATACCCTCTTTAGTTTTTCTATTATTTCTTTCCAACTTAAAAGTCCTCCTTATTTAGAAAGAGCAAGTTCATGTTCTCTTTGAACAGTTTTGATTCTCGCGATTGTTCTTTTTAATTCACGCATTTTTGCAGTGTTTTCTAATTGTCCAAGTGAAAGTTGAAATTTCAAGTTGAATAATTCTTCTCTTAGCTCTTTGCTTTTTGCAGTTAGTTCCTCACCACTTAGTGATTTGATGTCTAATACTTTCATTAGTTTTCACCACCCTCTTTTTTTACAAATTTAACTTTGATAGGTAGTTTGTAAGATGCTTTTTTTAGGGCCTTTTTAGCTAGCTCTTCTGTTATTCCGGAAACTTCAAACATGATTCTTCCAGGTTTAACTACAGCTACCCACTCCTCAACGTTACCTTTACCTTTACCCATTCTCACTTCTAATGGCTTTTTAGTGATTGGCTTATCTGGGAATATTCTGATAAATACTTTACCAGCACGCTTGAATGTTCTGTTAATTACGACACGGACAGTTTCGATCTGACGTGCTGTAATTCTATGTGGCTCCATAGCCATAAGACCAAATTCTCCGAATGCTACATAGTTTCCACTAGTGGCGTTTCCTTTGATTCTGCCCTTCATTTGTTTTCTGTATTTCGTTCTTTTAGGCATCAACATGATTAGTTTCCTCCGTTTTCTGCAGTTCTTTTAGTCGGAAGCTTCTCACCGTTGAAAATCCATACTTTAATTCCTAATTTTCCGTATGTTGTTAACGCTTCAGCTACAGCATAATCGATATCTGCTCTTAAAGTATGAAGAGGAACTCGTCCAATCATTTTCCATTCTGTACGCGCAATATCTGCACCATTAAGACGACCCGATACCGCAACTTTCATACCTTTAATTCTTGATTTTTCAGCTTTCATAATTGCTTGGTTCATAGCTTTCTTAAATGCAACACGCTTCTCGATACTTTGAGCAATGCTCTCAGCTACAAGTACAGCACTTTTCATAGGCATTTTAACTTCTTGAACTTTTACAATTACTTTTTTACTTACCATTTTTTCTAATTTTGCTTTTAATTCTTCGATCTCTGCACCTTTTTTACCAATTAAGATTCCCGCTTTTGCAGTGTGAATGATAATTATTAATGATGTAGGCTCACTTCTTTCGATTTCGATTTTAGCGATTCCTGCATGGTAGTATGCTTTCTTCACGAATTCACGAACTTTTTTATCTTCTAGAAAGTAGTTAATGTACTCTTTCTTTTCTGCGAACCAATTAGAATCCCACGTACGAGTAATTCCAATTCTTAACCCTCTAGGATCTACCTTTTGTCCCACTCGAGTTTCCTCCTTCTTACTTTTCGCTTACAATTACAGTGATATGCGATATTTTTTTATGAATAATATCTGCTTTTCCCATTGCTCTTGGGTTTAAACGTTTGATCAACGGACCTGCATCTACCATAATAGTAGAAACAAAAAGTTTTTCAGCATTTAAATCATGATTATTCTCAGCATTTGCTGCTGCAGAAGCAATCGTTTTTGCGATCATTGGGGCTGCTTTTTTATTTGTAAACTTTAAGATGTTTAACGCATCTTCTACTCTTTTTCCTCTTACTAAATCTGCAACTAAACGCGCTTTTCTTGGCGTAAGTCTTAGATTTCTAGAAATTGCTTTAACTTCCACTTAAGACTCCTTTCATGCACTTTTAACGTTATTTACGTTTTTTCTTAGCGTCTTTATCATGTGAATAGAATGTTCTTGTTGGAGCAAACTCACCGAGTTTGTGTCCAACCATGTCTTCATTTACATGAACTGGAATGTGCTTTTTACCGTTGTACACAGCAAATGTGTGTCCAATCATATCTGGAGCAATCATTGATCTTCTAGACCAAGTCTTAATTACTGATTTCGAATTACTCTCATTTAGTACATCAACTTTTTTTTGAAGATGCCCATCAATAAAAGGTCCTTTTTTTAACGAACGAGCCATTCTATCTCCTTCCTACTTGTTTCTTCTTCGTACGATGAATTTGTCGGTTTTCTTATTGTTTCTTGTTTTCTTACCAAGAGTCGGTTTCCCCCAAGGTGTTAAAGGTGATTTTCTTCCGATTGGACATCTACCTTCTCCCCCACCATGTGGGTGATCACAAGGGTTCATCGCAGATCCACGAACATGAGGTCTTCTTCCCATGTTTCTATTTCTACCAGCTTTACCGATATTAACTAGATTTTGTTCTTGGTTTCCAACTTCACCGATTGTTGCCATACACTCTTTGTGGATAAGTCTTAACTCACCAGAAGGAAGTTGTACGTGGCAATAGGTACCATCTTTTGCAACAAGTCTTGCTGCTGTTCCTGCACTTCTAACTAATTGACCACCACGCTCTGCTTGAAGTTCAACATTGTGAATCGATGTACCAACAGGCATATCTTTAAGTTTCATTGCATTTCCAGGCTTAATATCCGCACCTTCACCAGACATAACTATTTGCCCCACTTTTAATCCTTTTGGAGCCAAAATATATCTTTTCTCTCCATCAACATAGAATAATAGTGCGATGTTTGCAGTTCTGTTTGGATCATATTGAATAGATTCAACTTTTGCAGGGATTCCAAATTTGTTTCTTTTGAAATCAATAAGTCTATAAAGTCTTTTGTGACCTTTTTGAATATTTCTACATGTTCTGTGTCCATAGTTATCGCGACCGTATGCTCTGCTGATACTCACTATTAATGATTTTTCAACTTTTGCACCTTTTGTGATCTCTTCGCTAACTAGGCGCGTCATGTTTCTTTGACCGTTTGTTATCGGCTTTAATTTTATGATTGCCATAGTTATTTATCCTCCGTTAATTACACACCTTCAAAATATTTGATGCTATCTCCTGCTTGAAGTTCAACGATAGCTTTTTTAACCAGTTTAGTTTTGTATTCATTTTGACCATATTTAGCATTCTCTGGTTTGATATTGAGTGTGTTTACGCTTTTCACTTTTACACTGAAAATAGCTTCTACTGCTTGTCTGATTTCAACTTTGTTAGCTGCCTTGTCAACGATAAAAGTATATCTATTTGTTTCTCTTCTCATAAGTTCTGATTTCTCAGATACTACTGGTTTTTTAATAACATCATACATATTCATTACGCCAGTACCTCCTCAAGTTTTGCAAGAGCTTCTTTTGTAAGAACTACTTTTTCTTGTTTAAGTAACCAGTAAACTGACACTTCAGTAATATCAATAATCATAGCATCTTTGATATTTCTTGATGATAAATATAGGTTCCAGTCTGAATCAGCCATAAAATCACTTACAACAAAAAGAACTTTTTTACTATCAATTTTATCCATGAAGTTTACCATGTTTTTAGTTTTGACACTGTCAAGATTATTATCTAAAACAAGCATCTCACTGTTCAATACTTTTGCAGATAGCGCTGATTTAATCGCCAATGCTCTTACTTTTTTGTTCACTTTTTTATCAAAATCTCTTGGTTTTGGTCCGAAAGTTACTCCACCGCCACGCATATGAGGTGCTCTAATAGAACCTTGACGCGCACGTCCAGTTCCTTTTTGCTTGAAAGGTTTACGCCCTCCACCTCTAACTTCACCTTTTTTTAGTGTGCTTGCACTACCTTGTCTTGCTGCAGCAAGTTCAGCAGTGAGTACTTCATGCATTACACTTTTGTTTGGTTCGATATTGAAAATTGTTTCAACCGTACCAACTTGCTCTCCAAGTACGTTGAGTATGTTTAAAGTTGTCATTTGTATTCCTCCCTACTTCTTAACTGCAGGTTTAACTACTAGGTATCCATCTTTATTACCCGGCACTGCACCTTTTACTAAAATTAAATTGTTTACACTGTCAATTTTTATTACTTTTAGGTTTTGAACCGTTACTTTGTCTCCACCCATGCGTCCCGGCATTTTAGTTCCTTTGAAAACTTCTGCTGGTGTTGAACTTTGTCCGATAGATCCACCTGCTCTATGAGCTCTAGAAACACCGTGTGTTTTAAACGTTCCACCAAAGTTATGTCTCTTCATAACCCCTTGGAATCCTTTACCTTTTGAAATACCTGTTACATCTACAAACAATACATCCGCAAGAACAGAAAGATCAAGTTTTTGCCCTACTGCAAAATCCGCTACATTGTCCACTTTAAACTCTTTTACGAATCTGAGTGCTGGAGCTTCTGCTTTTTTAAAGATTCCCAGTAATGGTTTTGTTGCGAGGCGTTCTCTTTTTTGATCAAACCCCACTTGAATAGCTGTGTATCCCTCTTTTTCTTCAGTTTTAGTCTGAAGAACATAGTTCGTATCAGTTTTTAATACCGTTACAGGGATAAGTTTTCCGTCATCGAAAATTTGTGTCATTCCGACTTTTTTTGCTAAAATTCCTAATTTAGCCATCTTTTTTACCTCCATATATTGGTTGACCCTTCGAGCCAACGTATATTTATTAAATAACAATCTATTATATCACAAATAAACCGCTATGTCAATAACTTTGTTGAACTGCTTTAATTAGAGTTGTCTAATTTCGATTCCAACACCTGACGGAAGATTGATAGAGCTTAACTCAGAAATAGTTTTTTGAGAAGAGTTGTTAATCTCAATCATTCTTTTATGAGTTCTCATCTCAAACTGCTCTCTTGAAGCTTTGTTTACGTGAGGTGAACGAATTACAGTATATTTTTTAATCTTCGTTGGTAGCGGAAGTGGTCCAACCACTGTAGCTCCAGATTTGCTTGCTGTCTCAATGATTCTCTTTGCAGACGAATCTAATAGTTTATAATCATATCCTTTAAGATAGATTCTGATTTTTCCTGATGCCATGGAAAATATCCTCCTACACATATTTTAATGAGCTTAGCATCTGCTAAATTGTAGATGCTAAACTTTTTGTTAAATTGTATTTTACTTAATGTAATTACTCAACAATCTCAGCAACTACTCCAGCGCCAACAGTTCTTCCACCCTCACGAATAGCGAACTTCAACCCTTTTTCCATTGCTATTGGATGTATAAGTTCACAGTTCATTTCGATGTTATCCCCAGGCATTACCATCTCTACACCTTCAGGTAAGTGACATGCTCCTGTGATATCTGTTGTTCTGAAATAAAATTGTGGTTTGTATCCTGTAAAGAATGGAGTATGTCTTCCACCCTCTTCTTTTGTAAGGATGTAGACTTCTGCTTTAAACTTTGTGTGCGGTTTGATTGATCCTGGCTTAGCTAATACTTGGCCTCTTTCTACATCATCCTTTTTAGTTCCACGAAGAAGTGCTCCTACATTATCCCCTGCTTGACCTGAATCAAGTAGCTTTCTAAACATTTCCACTCCAGTTACTGTAGATTTAGTTGTAGGTCTAATTCCAACGATCTCAACCTCTTCTCCAACTTTACAGACTCCTCTTTCGATTCTTCCTGTAACTACTGTGCCACGTCCAGTGATTGTGAAAACATCCTCAATTGGAAGTAAGAATGCTCCATCTACTGCTCTTATTGGTGTTGGAATATAGCTATCAACTGCATTCATTAACTCCATAAGTTTTGCAACGTATTTCTCGTCACCTTCCATAGCTTTTAGTGAAGAACCTGCAATGATAGGTACTTCATCCCCTGGGAATCCATACATCGTTAGAAGCTCTCTTACTTCCATCTCTACTAATTCAAGAAGCTCTTCATCATCTACCATGTCTGCTTTGTTTAGGTAAACTACGATATAAGGTACACCAACTTGACGTGCTAACAGGATGTGCTCTCTTGTTTGTGGCATTGGACCATCAGCTGCCGATACTACTAGAATCGCTCCATCCATCTGAGCCGCTCCTGTAATCATATTCTTTACATAATCCGCATGTCCTGGACAGTCAACGTGTGCGTAGTGTCTTTTTTCTGTTGAATACTCAATGTGAGCGGTATTAATTGTAATACCTCTTTCTCTTTCTTCTGGTGCTTTATCAATATTATCGAAGTCAACTTTTTCTGCAAGTCCTAAATCTGCTAACATTTTTGAAATTGCTGCCGTTGTTGTTGTTTTTCCGTGGTCTACGTGACCGATTGTTCCGATGTTTACGTGTTCTTTACTTCTGTCAAATTTCTCTTTAGCCATTTTATCTTCCTTTCAGTTGTGTTAATTAGAATCTAATTAACGACTTCTTTCTTCCATGATTGCTTTTGCAATATTATTAGGTACCTCTTCATACACTTTAAATTCCATTGAGTACGTCGCTCTTCCTTGTGATTTTGAACGTACGTCCGTTGCATATCCAAACATTTCTGATAGTGGTACAAGCGCAGTTACTATTTTAGCACCCGCTCTATCTTCCATACCTTGAATTACGCCACGTCTTGAGTTCAAGTCACCGATGATATCTCCCATGTACTCTTCTGGTGTTACCACTTCAACTTTGAAGATTGGTTCAAGAATGATAGGGTTTGCAAGTTTAGCCGCCTTTTTGAAAGCCATTGATCCTGCAATTTTAAATGCCATTTCACTCGAATCTACATCATGGTATGAACCATCAAATAGAATTACTTTTACATCTTCAGTTGGGTATCCTGCAAGTATTCCATTTTGAAGCGCTTCCTTGATTCCTTTGTTAACCGGTTCGATAAACTCTCTTGGAATTGATCCCCCGACTACTTTGTTAACAAATTCATACCCTTTACCATGGTTAGGTTCAAGGTCGATCCAAACATGTCCATATTGTCCACGTCCACCTGATTGTTTGATGTATTTGTGTTCTACTCTTGCTTTACCTTTGATTGTCTCTCTGTAAGCAACTTGTGGTTTACCTACATTAGCCTCTACTTTGAATTCGCGTTTCATACGATCAACGATAATCTCGAGGTGAAGTTCACCCATACCGGCGATGATGGTTTGTCCTGTTTCTTCATCGGTGTGCACACGGAAAGTTGGATCTTCCTCCGCAAGCTTTTGTAGTGCAATTCCCATTTTCTCTTGGTCAACTTTTGTTTTTGGCTCAACCGCTACCGAAATTACCGGTTCAGGGAAAACCATTTTTTCTAGAATGATTGGGAAGTCAGGATCACACAATGTGTCTCCCGTAACTGTATCTTTCAGTCCAACTGCCGCTGCAATGTCTCCACAATATACATGGTCAATCTCTTCACGTTGGTTAGCGTGCATCTGAAGGATGCGTCCTAATCTCTCTTTTTTATCTTTAGTAGAGTTCAATATGTAGCTTCCTTTAGCGAGTTGTCCCGAGTATACTCTGAAGAACGCTAACTTCCCTACAAATGGATCTGTCATAATTTTGAATGCAAGTGCAGAGAATTTCTCGCTGTCACTAACTTCTCTCTTCATTGGAGCTTCCGTTTTCATATCAGTACCAGATACCGCAGGAATATCTATCGGTGATGGCATATACGCAAGTACCGCATCAAGAAGTGTTTGAATCCCTTTATTTTTGAAAGCTGTACCACATACAACAGGAACAATTTTGTTCGCAATTGTAGCAGATCTTAAAGCGGCCTTCAACTCTTCAACAGTTGGAAGCTCACCTTCTAGAAATTTTTCCATTAAAACATCATCTGTTTCAGAAATAGCTTCGACCATGAAGTCACGAGCAAGTTCAGCATCATCTCTCAATTCAGCTCTTATTTCTTGAGTTTCATAGTTTGCACCCATTTCTTCATTTTTCCAAACAATTTCTTGCATAAGCATTAAGTCAACAACACCTTCAAACGCATCTTCCGCTCCAATTGGGATCTGGATAGGTACCGGATTTGAAGCCAGCTTACTTCTGATGTCAACAACACACATTTCAAAATCCGCACCTACACGGTCCATTTTGTTAAAAAATGCAATTCTTGGAACGCCATATTTAGTTGCTTGTCTCCAAACGGTCTCCGATTGAGGTTGAACTCCGTCAACCGCAGAGAAAACCGCTACCGCTCCATCCAGTACACGAAGCGAGCGTTCCACCTCTACGGTAAAGTCCACGTGGCCTGGTGTGTCTATGATGTTGATTCTGTGATTTTTCCACATACATGTTGTGGCTGCCGAGGTAATTGTAATACCTCTCTCTTGCTCTTGTTCCATCCAGTCCATCGTCGCTGCGCCATCATGAACTTCTCCAATTTTATGGTTTACACCTGTATAAAAAAGTACGCGTTCTGTACATGTCGTTTTTCCTGCATCGATGTGGGCCATGATACCAATGTTTCTTGTCTCCGCTAATGATACTTTACGTGCCATTTTAAAAAGCCCCCTTAGAATCTATAATGCGCAAACGCTCTGTTAGCTTCTGCCATTTTGTGTGTATCTTCTTTTTTCTTGAATGAACCACCGTCTGTATTTGCAGCAGCGATAAGCTCAGCACATAACTTTTCGATCATTCCATATTCTTTTCTCTCACGAGTATATCTGATAACCCAACGAAGCGTTAAAGTTTCGGCTCTTCTCTCGCTTACTTCCATAGGAACTTGGTAAGTTGCTCCACCAATTCTTCTTGATTTAACTTCTAGAGTCGGTCTTACATTAGCGAGCGCTTTTTTGAAAACTTCTAATCCGTTTTCGCCTGTTTTCTCTTCAATTTTTTCTAAAGCCGAGTAGAATATTCTCTCTGCAATTGATTTTTTTCCATCATACATCATTTTGTTGATAAATTTAGCTACTACAACTTCTCCAAATTTAGGGTCAGGTAGCACATTACGTCTCTTAGCTGCATTTCTTCTTGACATTTACTCGCTCCTCCTACGCTCTTTTAGCACCATAGCGTGAACGTGATTGCTTTCTGTTCGCTACGCCTGACGCATCAAGTGTTCCTCTAATTATTTTATAACGTACCCCTGGAAGATCTTTCACCCTTCCGCCTCTTACAAGTACGATCGAGTGTTCCTGTAAGTTGTGTCCGATTCCTGGGATGTAAGCTGTAACTTCAACTCCTGTAGTAAGTTTAACTCTAGCAACTTTTCTTAAAGCTGAGTTAGGTTTTTTTGGTGTAGTCGTGTATACTCTTACGCATACTCCTCTTCTTTGAGGGTTTTCTTTAAGTGCAGGCGTTTTCTTTCTTTCTTCTAAAACTTCGCGCCCTTTACGCACCAATTGACTGATAGTAGGCATTTAAGCCCTCCCTTCGAAAAAATGTTTTGATTTTGAATAGCAAATAAAAAAGCCAAGAGGCTATTGCCGTTCTTCCAAGCTCTCTTGACTGTAGCATATTCTTTGGTTAATCCGACGCATCCATAATTATAGCACATATTTGCATTTTATACAACCGTCCCTGCTTTAAATAACAATTAATTTTTTTTAATTGTTATTCTTTTGAAATTACATCTATATAATGATATAATATAGATGCGAAATTGGTATTTGCACCAACATAATAAGTCAAGTTTTAAAAAATTATATTTTAAAGGAGTATTAAAAGTGAAAAAAGAAATTACAAGTTTACAAAAAGCTCGTTATGCCTACAAACCAAAGCTACCTACAGCGCTTCAAAATGGAGCTCATGTTGCCATTACTGTTGGAGATAAAACTACTTCAGTAGCTGACAGTGACAAAATTCATGAACTTTTTCCCGCTACTTATGGAGCCCCTACGTTAACATTCACTAAAGGAGATGCTAAAACAACATCACCTATAAATGTTGGTGTTATCCTATCTGGTGGCCAAGCGCCTGGTGGTCACAATGTTATTTCTGGAATTTTTGACGGTATCAAATCAATTCACCCTGAATCTAAACTATTCGGATTTCTTGGTGGTCCAAGCGGTGTGATTGAAAATAAATATATCGAACTTACGTTAGACATTATCGATGCCTACAGAAATACAGGGGGATTCGATATCATCCAATCAGGAAGAACAAAACTTGAAACAGTTGAACATTTCGATGCAACAGCTTCAAATTGTAAAGCACTCGGTATCAAAGCTCTAGTAATCATTGGTGGAGATGACTCAAATACAAATGCTGCATTGCTTGCTGAGTATTTTGCTGATACTAATAAAGGGGTTAATGTTATTGGATGTCCAAAAACCATCGATGGAGATTTAAAAAACGAGCATATCGAAACATCGTTCGGATTTGATACCGCATGTAAAGTATACTCAAATATGATTGGAAATATTCAAAGAGATGCAATGTCTGCTCAAAAATACTGGCATTTTGTAAAATTAATGGGACGTTCTGCTTCTCACATTGGTTTGGAGTGTGCACTTCAAACTCAACCGAATATCACACTTATTTCTGAAGAAGTAGAAGCCAATCAAATGCAACTTAAAGATGTTGTTAACCACATGGCAGACATCATCGTTAAGAGAGCTGAAAAGAAAATGAACTTTGGAATCGCTCTTATTCCTGAAGGCCTTGTTGAATTTATCCCAGAATTTAAAATTCTTATTCAAGAGTTAAACGATATCCTCGCACATCACGAAGTGGCTTTCCAAGATTTAAGAAGCTACGATGAGCAAAAAATGTTCTTAAACAAACACCTTACAGAGCACTCATCTTACCTATTTAACATGCTTCCAGTAGGTATTCAAACTCAGCTTATTCTTGAGAGAGATCCACACGGAAACGTTCCGGTATCTATGATTGAAACTGAAAAACTACTTATCGAACTTATTAAAGTAAGACTTGAAGAGTTAAAAGAAGAAGGGAAGTATAACGGCAAATTCTCGGCAATTAATCACTTCTTCGGATACGAAGGACGATGTGCTGCTCCTTCTAACTTTGATGCAGACTATTGTTACAGCTTAGGATTTAATGCCGCGGCATTAATTGGAGCTGGGAAAACGGGATATATGTCATCTATTAGAAATATTTCTAAACCTCAAAATGCATGGATCGCTGGTGGAATTCCAATCACTATGATGATGAATGTTGAAAGACGTCATGGTCATGACAAACCAGTTATCAGAAAAGCACTTGTTGAACTAGATGGTGCACCATTTAAATACTTTGCAAACTTAAGAGCTGAATGGGCTATTGGTAATCACTACTTATATGCAGGACCAATTCAATACTTCGGCCCTGCTGAAGTCGCAGATATTGTTACTAGAACGCTTGAATTAGAGCAAGCGGGGAAATAAAATAATAAGGAGAGTCGGCGACTCTCCTTATTATTTTATATATCAATGCACACTTAACTTTCGTTGCTGAATCATTCACTATTTTAAAAATCAAGAAAATGACTGCCGATTGTGAATATTATATCTTGACTATAACA